>NZ_JBBOWV010000001.1:3402500-3702500 GCF_038007305.1 Solibacillus sp. FSL W7-1436 | reverse complement strand
GGACGGGTAAACTGTCGTGCATACTCTGTGAAAATAATAATTGTCCCGATGGAAATATGACCGTAATAGGCAAATAAACCACCGGCCAATGCGACAATCGCAAAGCTTAAACTGTTCAAAGTATTCATCACTTTCGGAATGAAACCGGAATACGTTAACGCCCAGAAACCGACTGTGCGGATGCGAGAATTTTTCTCGTCGAACTGACGCAGCATTTCCGTTTCCTGTGAAAAGGCTTTGACGACATGCTGACCGGTAATGGATTCTTCGATTAATCCGTTCATTTCCCCGATCGCTGACTGCTGCTGTTTAAACAGCAGACTTGTGCGCTTGGTAATCCAGCGCATCCCGTAGAACATGAGCGGTACGATCAGCATTGTAATCAGCGTCAGTAATGGGCTGAGCCAAAGCATGACGGCAACCGTACCGGTTAATGTCAAAATACTTGATACCACCTGGATAAAGGCACTGTTTAATGTCGAGCTGATTGTTTCAATATCGTTCGTCGCACGGCTCATTAATTCCCCGTGTTTTCGTTTATCGAAAAAGCGAAGAGGGAGCTTGAAAAAGTGACCATATAGCTGTGTACGAATTCGAAAGACGGTTTGCTGGGCGATGCTGACCATCCAGTAGTTCTGGAAATAGCTCGCCAAACTGTAAAGTAAATATACGACCGCAAGCCCATACAGCCAATATGAAAGCTGGCTAAGTGAACTGCCGTCAATAAACTGGTCGATCAGTCGTCCGATGATGAACGGGCCGATCAATGCGAACGCTGAACTTAATATGACAAGCAGCAGAACGATAAACAGGAGCATTTTCTGTTCGGCTACAAAATCGAAAATACGCTTCAATGTATATGTCCAGTTTTGGGCACGTTCACCTTTTTTCTTCCTACCGCTTGCGTTTTTGATTTGTTCTTTTGTGATGATCGGTTCATAGTCGAAAAACTTCATTAGGCAAGCACCTCCTGCTGAGAAGCAACAATTTTTGCATACAGATCGTTCGTTGCCATTAATTGGTCATGAGTGCCAAACCCATGCAGTCGGCCTTCATCAATAAGCAGTATACGATCGGCCGTTTGCGCTGTCTGGATTTTTTGGGTTACGACAAGCATTGTGATGGCCTCCTGATCAAGTGCCTCCCATAATTTCTGCTCTGTCGAGACATCCAGCGCTGACGTACTGTCATCTAAAATCAGTAATGACGCCGGTTTTAACAGGGCACGGGCAATTGCCAGACGCTGTTTCTGCCCACCGGACAAGTTAATCCCACGCTGTCCGATCATCGTCTCATACTGTTCATCAAAGCTTTCGATCGAGTGATGAATTTGCGCTTTTTTCGTTGCATCAAAAATTTGCTCAATTGTTGCATCATTTTGCCCCCATCGTAAATTATCCACAATCGTACCCGAAAACAGCAGGGATTGCTGCGGAACATAGGAAATCGACTGGCGTAACTGCTGCAATGGGATATCCTTAATATTTTGATCATTAATAAAGATGTTACCACTGCTCGGTTCGTAAAAATGCTCAACCAATTGTAAAATAGTCGATTTTCCTGAACCGGTTGCCCCCATAATGGCAATTTTTTCTCCGCTTTCAATTGAAAATGACAAATTTTGAAGCGTATATTGTTCTGTTGTCGGATAATGGAATGAGACATTGTCAAAACGAATCGAGAATTTTTCAAGGACAGGAGCTTCATTTTTTTGGACTTCCTCTATACCTTCCTCGACATTTAAAATCTCTTCAATACGCTCAGCAGACGCTTTGGCGCGGGCATAAGCAATAATGATAAATGAAAAAATAGAAAATGATGCCGTCATACGGAATGCATAGTTGATAATAGCGGCCAAGTCACCGGCAAGAATATCATTCTCGCGGATCGCCTCTGCACCAACCCAAATGACAATCAGCAGACTGATATTCATAACAAACTGAAGAACAGGCAATGCAACTTCCATAACACGTGTCGCTTTGATCGTATCGAATTTCAGATTCTCTGCAATGGATAAAAAGCGGCTTTCTTCATATTGTCCACGCATGTACGCTTTAATCAAACGGACAGCCTGCAAACCTTCCTGAAGCTGGCGGTTCACAAAATCAAGTCGCTGCTGTACTTGCGCGAACAGCTTGATTCCGACTGATACCATCCATATAAGAAAGATAAGCAGAAACGGAAAGCTGACACATAAAATGAGGGCAAGTTTCGCATTGATGACAAATGCCATGATAAGCGATCCAACCGTCATTAACGGAGCTTTCATCGCAATCCGCAGCATCATAAAGACGATATTCATCGTTTGGGTAACATCGCTAGTCAGACGTGTAATGAGTCCGGAAGTAGGGAATGTCAGGTAAGTCGCCATCGTCAGTGATTGTATTTTACTGTACAATGCTTTGCGCAGATCAAAGCCGAAACTATGGGCGACATGCGCAGAGAAGAAGGAGTTGAGTACTCCGCTTAGGAAAGAGAACAGGGCTAAAGCAAATAAACAGCCACCCCAGAACGCGACATTATGTAAGTTTTCTTCAAGCAGTCCTTCATTGATCATCCTTGCCATGAAGAGCGGCTGGATCAGATCGCTCGCCAGTTCCATCAGCATCAGGAAAAAAGCGAGTGCTGCAGGCCATTTATAGCGCCTCATAAATTGAAAAATCGTTTTCATTTGTTAACTCCTTATAATGAATTCACTGAATTTTAACTCTATTATGCCATTTCATCTATCGGAACTCAACGAAAATATTTCGAGACTCTAAATATATTACGGGTATCAAAAAGGGGAGTTACTGTAAAAGTGAATTTCCTTTTACATAACTCCCCGAATCTTCAATTAATCATGAACTAATGTTTGTGCTACAGCCGGATTTTTCTCGACTTCATGCAGCTTGTTGAAAGATGCGATCGCTACTTCCACCATCTCGTCTTTCGGCTCTTTTGTCGTTAACAGCTGCAGCCATAATCCGGGATAGCCCAGGAAACGTAAAACCGGAATTTCACGAACGGCATTTGTCGCCTGTAATACTTCAAAAGAAATACCGATGACAACCGGGATTAATAAAATACGGCTCACAAGACGAACCCAAAGCGGATCGACCGGTACGAAGAAATATGTAAACATACCTACAATTACGGTAAATAAAATAAAACTTGAACCGCAGCGATAATGAAGTCGTGATTGTTTTTGTACATTTTCGACCGTTAAGTCAAGGCCTGCTTCATAGCAGTTAATGACTTTATGCTCGGCACCATGGTACTGGAATACACGTTTAATCAATGGCGTCATCGAAATAATTTGCAAATAGCCAAGAAGCAAAACTAATTTAAAGCCAGTTTCGATTAAAATCTGAACCGTTTTCCCCGGGAACCAAGGTTTTAAAAATTCTGCCAAAAACATCGGCACTAATGTAAAGACAAACTTACCGAATAAAAATGAGAGCACACCAATAACGGCTACTCCTAAAATCATCATTAACTTCGAAGGCTCTTCACCATTGTTATCTTCTTCTTCACCTGGTGTAACATCATAGCGGTCAGAAGCAAACTGCAAATGGCGTGACCCAAAGCCTGCCGATTCGATCAATGCGACAACACCGCGTACGAACGGAATTTTCTTCAGCTTTTGAAAAATAGGCTTTTTCTCTTTTTTTACATGGAAATAATCGATGGAATCGTCATTTCGACGGATTGCCGTTACCATATGGTCCTGACCTGTGAACATAACACCTTCCAAAAGCGCTTGCCCACCATATACTGGCGCATTATTACTCACTTGCTCGACACCACTCTCTTATAAAATTTCAATCTATTTTTAGTCGGGAGAATGGAATCTATCCATCTCTTTTCTTTGTTATACCCTCATATTGTACTAAATTTTGGAGAAAAGCACTATCCATTCGAATAGTTTTTTTACAATCGGTCATACTGAGTCAAAAAAAGGAGTTTTTGTCATGCATCTGTTTGTCACGGCATTATTTACATCATTTATTGTGACTGTCAGCTTAAAAGGCCTGCACTTATTTGATTTTATTAAATGGCATCCGGTTTCATTTCTGAAAAAATTGGAATGGTTCGAGTGGACGGCTTTCGAGAGATGGGTCATTTTATTTTTAATTATCGCCATTGCTGTTTTTATATTGTTGGTTGTAACTCAGCTGCTCGTTATGGTACCGCCGTTTTTGCTGTCAGTTATTTTGGGTGTTGTCATTGCAGCAATACTGGAATGGCAAATTTTAAATCTACCTATTGAATGGTCATCATTCAAAAAATTCTCCATCCCGTTTTTCGTTGTAGTGGTGACGTCGATGCGCCTAATCGTAGAAACGGCCAGATACCGTACAATTACATTATTTCGTTAGTCGAAAGTATTGATGTCTGAAAAGTCTGTGATAAAATAGGGACAGTATAAAAAGAAGCGTTCACAATGAAGCTGCTTGTATTCAAGGTCCCTTTTACCACCTTGAAAAGCGTATTTTCAGGGACTTCTAAATAAGAGTATTGCATCGCGTGACGCCAAAGTTTCTTGAATGAAAGCAGGGGGAAATTTGCAGAAACGGCAATTTAACGGCCGGCTGCAAGTTTTCAATACAAACAAAAGGGGAATGAAAACAAATGAAACTTACTAAATTACGTCAAGCACTAATTGAGAACAATGTCGAAGCAATACTCATAACAAATGAATACAACCGCCGTTATATGACTGGCTTCACAGGCACATCGGGTGTTGCGGTTGTTTCCCAGCAGGATGCTGTATTTATCACAGATTTCCGCTATACAGAACAAGCATCAGAGCAAGTAAAGGAATTCCGTGTTGTTCAGCATAGCGGTCCGATCCATGAAGAAGTGGCAAAACAAGTGGCGGCAATGGGTGTAAAATCATTGGCATTTGAAAAGGATGCCATGCAGTATGGTACATATGAAGTATATAATTCGGCAGTGAATGTTGATTTCGTGCCAGTTTCAGGTTTAATTGAAAAAATTCGCTTGATTAAGACTGAAGAAGAGATTAATATTATTAAGGTTGCATGTGAAATCGCAGATAATGCATTTTCACATATTTTAAATTTCATCAAGCCTGGTATTACAGAGCTTGACGTATCGAATGAATTAGAATTTTTCATGCGTAAACAAGGTGCTACAAGTTCTTCGTTCGATATTATTGTTGCGAGCGGATTACGTTCTGCATTGCCGCACGGTGTTGCGACAAACAAAATTATCGAAACGGGCGATTTTGTAACACTTGATTTTGGTGCTTACTATAATGGTTACATTTCGGACATTACACGTACAATCGCTGTAGGCCAACCATCAGAGAAGTTGGTAGAAATGTACAATGCTGTGCTCGAGTCTCAGCTTCTTGCGCTTGAAAAAGTTGGTCCGGGTATGACAGGGATCGAAGCGGACGCTGTAGCACGAGATTATTTGAAATCAAAAGGCTTAGGCGAAGCGTTCGGTCACTCGACTGGTCACGGTATCGGCCTTGAAGTGCATGAAGGACCTGGGTTATCATTCCGTTCCAATACGGTACTTGAGCCAAATATGGTTGTAACAATTGAACCGGGAGTATACATTCCTGGAGTTGGTGGCGTTCGAATTGAGGACGATATTTTAATCACAAAAACGGGTAATGAAGTACTAACACATTCGACTAAAGAATTAATCATTTTATAATTTGGAGGAAATAATTCATGATCTCAGTAAACGATTTCCGTACAGGTTTAACAATTATCGTTGACGGTAACTTATTCCGCGTACTAGAATTCCAACACGTAAAACCAGGTAAAGGTGCTGCATTCGTACGTTCTAAATTACGTAACCTGCGTAACGGCAACGTAACAGAAAAAACTTTCCGTGCTGGTGAAAAAGTAGAAAAAGCAATGATCGAAAACCGCAAAATGCAATATTTATATGCACAAGGTGATGAGCATGTATTCATGGACTTAGAGTCATATGACCAAACAACATTAGCTGCTGCTCAAATCGAAGACGAACTTTACTACTTATTAGAGAACATGGAAGTTCATATCCAAACATATGCAGGTGAAATGTTAGGTCTTGAATTACCAAACACAGTAACTTTAGAAGTTGCTGAAACAGAGCCGGGTATTAAAGGCGATACAGCTTCAGGCGGTTCAAAGCCAGCTAAAATGGAAACAGGATTAATGGTAAACGTACCATTCTTCGTTAACCAAGGCGACAAATTAATCATCAACACAACTGAAGGCACTTACGTTTCTCGCGCATAATCGCACTGAAATAGAAGTGATGAAGGCAGGGATATTGTAGCAATACAATATTTCTGTCTTTTTTGTTATGTAGCTTAGGAAAAAGAAAAATATCCCAAATTATAGCTTGGTAATAAAAGGGTAGGTATAATCGAAGAAAGGAGAGGATTGTATGGTGGCAAATTTACCGATTGATAAACCGATTGTACAGGCGCCAATGGCAGGTATTACAACCCCTGAATTTGTAGCGGCTTGCTGTGAGACAGGTGTATTAGGTTCGATTGGTGCCGGTTATTTAAACGGCGAAGATACAAAGCAATTTATACAAGAAGTGAAAGCATTAACCGCAAAACCTTTTAGCGTAAATCTGTTTGTACCGGAACAGCCGAAAGCAGATGCCCAGTTTCTGCAATACGCACGAGAGGCATTACAACCTATCTGTGATGAGCTGAATATCAGTCTTCCGGCAGCTATTCCTACATCCGACGTGTTTCAAGACCAAGTACAGGCGATTCTTGAAGAAGATGTAAAGATCGTTTCCTTCACATTTGGTTTACCTGATGTCGCAACATTATCAGTACTTAAACAAAAGGGCATATACTTGATCGGTACGGCAACTTCAGTGGAAGAAGCGATTGCAGTCGAACAGGCCGGGCTGGATGCAGTCGTTGTACAAGGAAAAGAAGCTGGCGGTCACCGGGGGTCATTTATACAACCAATGTCACTTCATTCAACCGCTGACCTGCTGAAAGCTGCAAAAGAAAATGTTTCAATCCCTGTTATTGCAGCTGGCGGAATTATGACAAAGCCACAAGTCACTGAGCTGCTTGCAATAGGGGCATCGTATGTACAAATCGGAACAGCATTATTGACGGCAACCGAATGTGCGGCTCCACAACTACATAAAGAGGCGATTTTAACTTCCGGTCAACATGCAACGACATTGACGAAAGCATTTACCGGCAAATATGCGCGCGGATTGAAAAATAAATTTACCGAGCAATTAAAAGAAGCGACTACCGCTCCATATCCGGTCCAGCATTATTTAACACAACCGGTCCGGAAAGAAAGTGCCCTCCAAAACAACCGTGAATATATGTCTCTTTGGATGGGGGAAAATAGCTATTTGGCTAAAGAAGCATCCGTTAAAGAGATTATCGAAACTCTCTTACCGTAAAATTTTTTACACTGACGACAAAGGATAAAAACTTTCTCGTCGGTGTTTTTTTGTGCTTATTTGTTTGGATATTGCATATAGTTTCGTTAAGGAAGGAGGGCTTTATTGGAATTACAAGATGTGCTTCGTGTTGCAGGGATTGGGTTGATTATCGCACTTCTTCATTTATTCTTCGAGCATCTAGGAAAAAAAGAGTTTTCATTTTTCTTGTTTTTCATTGCGTACCTATACATGACGATTGAATTAATTCGATTTTTGCGCTTGTTTTTTCAAGAAATTGTCGTATTTTTTCAATGGTTGACGGCCGTCTAACTAAATGATTGCGCTATTTGCAAGTGTCATTTATTTAGTTCTGTTTTTATTTTTAAAACAGACGATGGACAAGCTGCATTCAATCATTGTCGTCATCGCTTTCTTTATTTTTTTCCAATTTGTTGTCCGAGAGCAACTCATCCCGCTTTGGCAGCGACTCGCAGTTATTTTCAATAATGTTCCGTACAGTAAGGGACTGCTTTTCACGGCATTACTCTTTTTGCTGAATGAATTAATCTGTCAGCTATTAGATCAATTTGAATATGAAGCTTTTGCAACATTAGTTACGTTGTCCATTCGCATGACCGCAGTGTTATATTGGATCAATCTGCTACAACCGAAATTTCAGCTATTAATCCAATTATTAGAAAGGCTACAGTAATGCAGACAATTTATTCGATTTTTACAGAACCGATTCAATCTTTATTGTTTTCCTTGCTGCTTGTAGCGATTTATATTTTGATGTATTTACTGCTACTTGCTTTAGTTCCGAATGAAACCGTTTTGATTGAACAGTTATTTATCATTTTGTTTATCGTAGTATTTGCGCAAAATGTCGTCGATGCTTTTGTTGTGTTGTATGAGCTCATTGCCATACTTCAAAATTTCTTTATGGCGATTTTGCCGATCATGTCATTTATGCTGCTGACGATTCAAACCGTTTTTACGGCGATTGCATGGAACCCGATTATCATCCTATTTGTCCAAGTTATTCTATTTGTCAGTACAAACGTAACAATACCTGCTCTTGTCCTCGCATTAATATTTGATGTATGCACAAAAATATATCCTGCCATTTCCTTTTCAAAAGCTGCAGATCTTATACGCTCTTCCATATTAAGCGTCATGATTGCGTCGGTTGTTGCATTGACTTCGATTTTGACGCTTTCCGGTATCGCCTTCATCCAGCTGAATGATGCACTGAAATCTCCTATCAAAAAATTAATCGAGCAAAATATTCCGCTAATCGGCAGTTTGATTGTGGAGGGTCTGTCTTTTTTCCAAAAAACCCAGTCAACGGTTTCGACCTTTGTCGGACTGTCCTTTTTAACAATTATTTGGGGGGCGGCTTTTTATCCGGCGACGGTGCTGTTGCTGCACGCACTGCTGTTTAAAATTATTGGTGCCATTATAGAACCGTTTACCAATATGCGTATGAGCGGTCTGTTTGATGATGTTGGAAAGACGATGTTTGTATTATGTGCAGTCGCATTTTTGCTTGGCTTCGCGATTATGTTCATCGTTCTGTTATTTATTTTCTTTATGCAGATGTCCATGGGGGGAAAAACGTGATCCAATTATTTCTTTTTATTTTACTGGGCAGCAGTCTTCTCATCTTTGCCGATGAGCGGCAATGGCAAGTATACGTAAAGCTCGCACTGTATTTATTCGTGACAAGCACAATTCTTTCATTCTTTGCATAACCGGTTTGTTTCGTTCATACATTATGTTGAAATCTAGTAGAGAAGGGGGCGTATACGCTTAATAATGTGGAAAAGAAACAAGCGAATCGTCCTATCTTATTAATTGTCATTGCCGCGGTATTTATTATTTTTTTATTCATGTTTCAATCACAATCGGAGAAAGGGGAAAGTTATAACTCAGATGAGGAACAGCTTGCCAAATTATTAAGTGAGATTCAATCAGTCGGACAAGTACAAGTTTATTTTCACTATGATCAACAAAGTGAACAGCAATTTTTGTCTGTCTCACAACAGCAAAAGCTATCCGGTGTCATCATTGTGGCACAGGGGGCGAATAATACCGACGTGAAAACCATGCTAAAGGAAACAGTTGGGCATGTTCTGCAAATTCCGTCGCATCGTATTCAAGTAGTGCCAATGCAAATTAAGGGGGAAAACAAGTGAAAGTGAAAAAGCGAACAGTATGGTTCTTAACAGTAGTAAGTTTGGCTGCGGTAATTTCTGTATTTTACATTTTTGAAGACAATACACCGAATATTTTAACGATCTTCTCTGATGAAACAATTGATGAAACAGATATTTTAGGGGTTAATCAAAACCTGACACAACCAGTGAACTCAGAAAGCGACTTATTCCAGGAAGTACGTTTAGAGCTTGCGAACAAACGCAGCCAGCAAAAAGAGCAGTTGACACAAAAGATTGCTGCTGATGAATTTACAGCAGAGGAAAAGAATGAGGCATTCAATGAAATGGATGAACTGATCAAATTGGAATCATCGGAAGCGATGCTGGAAATGCTGATCAAATCAATTGGCTATTCAGATGCCCTTGTCCGTATTGATGGAGATAAAGTAGCTGTACGAGTTATGTCAGATGAAGTATCGGAGAAATTGGCAGACGAAATTTTATATGTTGTACGCTCCGAATTTAAAGATTATGTAAATGTTAGTGTAGAATTCGAACCTTTTAATTAAAATGACGTCATATTATAGTAAAGCAGTAAATGTGTTATATAGCAGTTGCAAATATTTTTCTTTGTCTTAATATATGATTGTTCTGCTTTATGCCTATTTTTGAGCTATTTAAAATTATTTGTTTCAAAATAGTCCGAAAAATTATAAAATAGGGTTTGTATTGTTATTACTTTTTTTTAAGGGAGAGTTAAGAATGTTCAAAGTTCAAGAAATCCGAGAAATTATTAAATTAGTAGATGCTTCATCTATCGACGAGTTTGTATATGAAGCGGACGGCGCAAAGGTTAAACTAAAGAAAAACAACGGTGTTACAGAAGTAGCAGCTCCTAAAAAAGTACAAGAAGCAGCACCGGTTGCAGCAGCAGTTGCAGCACCTGCTCCAGTACAAGTGGAAGCGGCACCAGCACCAGCTCCTAAAGCAGAAGCACCAGCAACACCAGTAGAAAACACGGCTGATTTACATAAAATCACGTCTCCAATGGTTGGAACATTCTATCAGTCTCCAAACCCGGAATCACCAGCATATGTAAAAGTAGGCGATAAAGTAGGCGAAGAGTCAATCGTTTGTATCGTAGAAGCGATGAAATTATTCAACGAAATCGAAGCTGAAGTAAAAGGTGAAATCGTAGAAATCTTAGTTCAAGATGGCCAATTAGTAGAATACGGTCAACCATTATTTTTAGTAAAAGCTGAATAAGGAGCGTATATACAAATGAAAAAAGTATTAATCGCAAACCGAGGCGAAATTGCAGTACGTATTATTCGTGCGTGTAAAGAGCTAGGTATTCAAACGGTCGCAGTATATTCTGAAGCAGATGCGGATGCATTGCATGTAAAACTTGCGGATGAAGCATATTGTATCGGACCAAAGTTATCGAAAGATTCGTATTTAAGTTTCCCGGCAGTTTTAGGGGTAGCACAAAAAACAGGTGCTGACGGAATCCACCCAGGATATGGTTTCTTGGCGGAAAACGCAGCATTTGCTGAAGCTTGTGAAAACGCGGGTATTAAATTTATCGGTCCTTCTTCGGATGCGATTAAAATCATGGGTATTAAAGACGTTGCACGTGACACTATGGAAGCGGCAAACGTTCCGTTAGTTCCTGGTACAGGCATTGTGCCGAGTATCGAAACAGGTAAAGAATGGGCTGCGAAAATCGGTTACCCGGTCATCATTAAAGCAACTGCTGGTGGTGGCGGTAAAGGGATCCGTGTAGCACGCACAGAAGAAGATCTTGTAAAAGGTATCGAAATTACTCAAAAAGAAGCAGCAGCAGCATTCGGCAACCCTGGTGTTTACTTGGAGAAATTCATCGAGTATTTCCGTCACTGCGAGATCCAAGTATTAGCGGACAGCCATGGTAATGTTGTACACCTTGGCGAACGTGACTGTACGGTACAACGCCGTATGCAAAAGCTTGTAGAAGAAGCGCCGTCTCCGGCACTATCTGAAGAGCGACGCGCAGAAATGGGCGAAGCCGCTGTTAAAGCAGCATTAGCTTGTAACTATGAAGGTGCTGGTACTATCGAGTTCATCTACGATTACCAGGAAGATCGTTTCTACTTCATGGAAATGAACACACGTATTCAAGTTGAGCACCCTGTAACAGAAATGATCACAGGTGTTGACTTAGTACAACAACAATTAAAAATCGCTTCTGGTCAAGAACTGCCATTCAAGCAAGAAGACATCAAAATTAACGGCTGGGCAATTGAATGCCGTATTAACGCCGAAAATGCATACAAAAACTTCATGCCTTCAGCAGGTACTGTAGATACGTATGTAGTACCGGGCGGTTATGGTGTCCGTATCGATTCTGCAGTTTATGCAGGTTATACGATCCCGCCATATTACGATTCAATGGTCGCTAAACTGATCGTTCATGCTGACACTCGTGAAGAAGCAATCGCGAAAATGAACCGCGCGTTATCGGAATTTGAAGTAGCCGGACCTGGAATTAACACAACAATTCCATTCCACCAAGCTTTAATGAACAACGACGTATTCAAATCAGCGAAATTCAACACGAAGTTCCTTGAAGAGAATGATATTTTAGATGTGAAAGCAAAGGCTTAACCGGCTTTTACTCACGATTTAACCCTCTAATTTTAAATTAGAGGGTTTTTTCATTTTTTTGAAACTATTTTACAGTTTTACCGTCTGTACGTTGAATAGCTAATAAAAGACTAAGGGTGGAGGGGAAAAATTTGAATCTGGCTATTCAGGGAAATGCAACCAGGATTGTTTAATATCCCTATCTGAAAAATTGTATATATGTTACCATATATCTGAATCTTTTAATTTCAGAAAATATAAAAGGAAGTGTAATAACTACATATGAAAAAAATATTTAAACCATTGTTAGGTGCAATTGCCATTGGTGTGATAACTCTATCTATCAATAATGATCACAACGTATTCGCGAATGACATAGCAGATGCATGTGGCTATGATGTTACATCAAAGGTGAATCCGGCTAACCCAACTATGAACTGTTTATTAACTAAAACAGCCTTGGAATTTGATGTTCCTCCTGAAATTGTAAAGGCGGTAGCGGAAGGTGAAAGCGGGAATTGGCGCCATTTCGATAACAACGGCGAAGCGATCGTAACAACTGATAACGGAATCGGCCTTATGCAAATCACAAATCAGGCAGGTTACCTTGAAGAGAGATTGAAAAACGATCTTGTCTATAATATTGAAGCAGGTGTAAAAATTCTTGATGGTATGTATGATCGCCCGGATTTACCTAAAATCAATGGCGGTCACAGAGATGAGCTGGAATCCTGGTATTTCGCGGTGATGGCATATAACGGCACGAAACCGGTAAATAGCCCGATTAAACAGGCAACTGGTGAAAGAAATACAAAAGCTTACCAGGAAAAAGTCTTCGGGTTAGTTGAGGACTATGAATTGATCGATTTACAAGAGCTCCGTTTTACTAATGAAGATTTTCAATATGACTCTAACAGCGGAGAAAACATTAAATTTTTAGAGATGAACTATAACTTTGATAAACCTTTAACAAAATCAAAGTATTCGTTTGAAAAAGGTCAAAAAGTAAGGACTACAACTACTCCAAAAATTAGAACAAGTCCTACAACGAGTGTTAATAATGTTAAGTACACTTTAAATAAAGGCGAAGAGATTACTATTACCGGTCCGTTTGTATACGACGAAATGGCAACAGTAAACCACTTTGTCTGGTATCCTGTGAAAAGAAGTGATGGAACAGAAGGGTATGTTGCGTCCAGTTATCTAGATTACGTAGATTCGACATTGACACCAGCACCTGTAACACCGGTAGATCCTAAACCGGACTACTCGCAGTATTATAAAAAATATGCCGATTTCAGCAGTGCAGCTGAAGATATGATCTGGGCAATTGATAAGGGTCTGATTCAAGGTTACAGTAATGAATGGTATGCAAAAACAAATAAAAAAGAAACACTTCTAAAACCAAACAGTCCTTTAACAGAATATCACTTCCTGAAAATCTTTTTCCGCTATGCTGAAAAAGATGCATTGGCAAGTTATGAAGAAATGTCGCTTTGGAAAGATGGCGTATATCATATAGCGGAAAAATATAATCTGCCAGTATTGGGCAGTGAAAAATCAAAAGCTAAAGCGGATGAAGGCATCAAACGCGGTAAACTGGCACAATTGATGGCTTCTTACTACTATGGGAAAACAGTAAGTGAAGAAACAGCGATTCAATTTTTCATTAAGAATAGCCTTACTGTAAAGCCGAATGTTAAAGAATTCGGACGTGGCGATACGTTAACTCGCAAGCAGATTTCATCGTTTATACAGCGATATGACGCATTCGTATCAAATCAAAAATAATGAATAGTGGAAAACGGTTGCTTCCTCAGCAATCGTTTTTCTTTTTTAGCTGTAAATTATCATAATTCGGGTAAAGTATGAAAGAAGAAATATCTCATGAAGAGGATCGTAAGAACAATGAAGTAGTTTTCTGAAAATAATCAATTTTCCCTATTTAAAAAATTGGCCAGAATGGATTGCAATTTGTTATATAAACGAATATTATATATAAGTTCTTAAAAATTGTTCGTGTTTTGAAAAGAGGTATGCAAATGTTTCAGTTAAAAGAAAATGGGACAACAGTTAAGCGTGAATTATTTGCGGGATTAACGACATTTTTAACGATGGCATATGTCATCATTGTTAACCCGATTATTTTATCAGGCGCTGGAGTTCCGGTTGATCAAGTATTTATGGCTACAATTATTGCAGCAGTTATCGGAACTGGCTGGATGGCGCTTTGTGCGAACTATCCGATTGCCGTTGCTCCGGGTATGGGATTAAACGCATACTTTACTTATACTGTTGTATTAGCTTCAAATGGAGAGATTACGTATACTACTGCCTTTTCAGCAGTATTTGTTGCAGGTATTTTATTTATTATTATTAGTTTAACACCTTTCCGTGAAAAGCTTATTACAGCCATTCCAGAAAACTTGAAATTGGCGATTACAGCGGGTATCGGACTATTTATCGCGTTCATCGGGCTGCGTATGTCAGGCATTGTCGTAGCGGATGAATCCAATTTAGTGAAGTTCGGTGATATTTCAGAGCCGGCACCGTTACTGACTTTTATCGGGCTGTTTATTACAGTTGCGTTAATGGCACGCAAAGTGAACGGAGCAATTTTTATCGGTATGATTGTGACTGCGATCATTGCGATGTTCACAGGGCAGCTTTCAATCGATAAAGTTGTGGCGCTTCCGCATTTACCGGAAGGGTTGATCGTATTCAATCCAATCACTGCGATTTCAGAAGTAATTGAATACGGTCTGTACGGTGTTATTTTTTCATTCATTTTAGTTACATTATTTGATACGACAGGGACGTTAATCGGTGTATCAAAGCAGGCAGGATTATTGAAGGACGGAAAACTGCCGCGTGCACGTAAAGCGCTTGTTTCCGATTCACTTGCAACAACTGCGGGTGCGATGTTCGGGACAAGCCCATCAACAGCGTATCTTGAATCAGGATCTGGAGTTGCGGTTGGTGGTCGTACAGGTTTAACAGCATTAACTGTTGCCGTACTGTTCATCATTGCTTCATTTTTCGGACCGCTTGTAGGGTCTTTATCAGGAGTGGCTGCTATTACTTCTCCTGCATTAATTATCGTTGGTAGTCTAATGATCGGCGTCGTTAAAAATATGAAGTGGGATGAAATCGAAGAATCTTTCCCGGCATTTTTAGTGATTTTATCAATGCCGCTTACATCAAGTATTTCTACAGGGATCGCACTTGGTTTTATCAGCTATCCATTAATTATGCTTGTAAAAGGACGCGGGCGCGAAGTACATCCGCTCGTTTATATTTTTGCCGTTCTGTTTATTTTACAGTTAATCTATTTACCTCATTAAAAAAGGTGCTGCTTCTCATAGAAGTAGCGCTTTTTTTATTTGAAATTTTATTCCAAATAAACAAATGGTTTATTTTCACTTTAAATTAGATACATCTTTTTAGCGTTTCTCTAAATACTAATGCAGAGGAAATTTATTAAGGAAGTGATTAAATGAAACGAAAAAAATGGAAAAGAATTGCGTTTATTTTATTTTTAGTCCTTTTATTTTTATTTGCAGCTATGTATGTTTTCAATAGTCTCGGTGAAGCGAAAGGACGGGACTATTATGAAGAAACAGGTCAAATTATTTGGGATATTCAAACGGACGAAAAGGTAGTGGCCCTGACATTTGATGATGGGCCGCATCCGAAATATACCGGGCAAATACTTGATTTACTTGAACAGTATGAGGCGAAGGGAACGTTTTTTATCGTGGGGCAACTGGCTGAAAAAAGCCCCGAACTCGTTTTGCGGATGCATGAAAGTGGACATGAGATCGCCAATCATACGTACACACATCCTTTTACAAAATCAGTTTCTCCCATTATGGAAGAGGTTAATCAAACATCCGATACAATTTACAGCATTACAGGCGTGAAGCCGAATTTATTCCGCCCGGTAGAAGGTTATTATACAGATGAACTCGTGAAAGAATCCGTCAAAAACGGCTATAAAATTGTTATGTGGTCATGGCATCAGGATACAGAAGACTGGAAAGATCCAGGTGTAAATAAAATAGTCAATACGGTATTGGACGGTCTTGGAAATGGAAATGTTGTGTTGTTCCATGATGGTGGAGGCAATCGGGAGCAGACAGTTCAAGCGTTGGAAAAAATATTGCCCGAGCTGAAAAAACAAGGCTACCGATTTATCACAATTTCACAGATGATCCGATTACAGAATGATACGAAACAACATATTGTAGAGGAGGAGAAATGATGAAATACCGTATTGCAATGATCATGACGTCCATTTTAATTTTAGGATTTATGCCAATTGCCGATGCCGAAGAGGACACCACCTTGACAAAAGAACAGCTCCTGCAAAAAAGGATGGACTATTATATACAGCATGAAAATATATTATTGCCCTGGTATTATCTGGCTGCCGTTGACCAGTTTGAACGGAATATTCAGGAAGTGCGAAAGGATATACCGAAACGGGAAAGTGTCATTGCCATTCAATTTTCGGATGAATTTTGGTCGGGAATTTTAAATCCGGCGGGTGATGATACATCACCGGTTTCGATTGCATATTTTAATGGAAGCGGTATGGACGGAAACGGAGATGGGGTAGCGGACCGTTCCGATGATAGAGATGTAATATTTACATTAGCGAACTATTTAAGACAGTACGGATATGGTGAGGATAATTTTAAGTTGGCATTATGGGACTATTATAAAAATGAACTATCAGTGAATCAAATACTTGTTATTGCAAAATTATATGAGAAATTCGGAACAATCAACTTGGATGATCATACATTTCCGTTATCCACTCATGCTGATTACAGCTATAGAGGAACATGGGGTGCTAATCGAGGCTGGGGCGGACGAAGAATTCATGAAGGAACAGATATTTTTGCTCCTTATAACACACCGGTCTATTCAACATCCTATGGTGTAATTGAAGTGATGGGGTGGAATCAGTTCGGGGGCTGGCGTGTCGGTATTCGTGATAACCATAACTCGTATCATTATTATGCACACCTCGCTTATTTCCAAAAAGGACTTAAAGAAGGCGATATTGTCGAGGCAGGACAAATTATCGGCTATGTCGGAAGTACAGGGTACGGAAAAGAAGGAACAGCCGGAAAATTCCCGCCGCATCTCCACTACGGCATCTATAAATTTAACGGCCGTACAGAATGGGCATTTGATCCGTATCCGGCCTTGGCAAGATGGGAAAAAGAAGCGAAGCAAAGAAAAAAATAATGATGGAATCCATTCTCGCTGTCTATAAAAGTGACGGTATCCCATATTCACTATACGTGGGCGTATAGAGGCATTACTTCTGTCAACAGAAGTTAAATTTCTGAATAAGCTATGAGATCTTTGCTTTTATAGATAGGGGAAATAAAATGAAAAAATACTTCATTTATTTAGTACTGATCGGTCTTTGTATACTTACGGGCTGTGAAAAGGCTCCGTATTCTGGTGTTTTTGACACGGGTGAAAAAGAACAGCAAATTGAAGCTTCAACTACAGCACCATTGCCGGAAAGTGAAGCGATTGTCGGAGAATATCCGCTTATCTATCCAGCTGTCATTACATTGATCGATCCGAGAACAATGGAAATCGTGAAATCGTTCACACCACAATTATTAGGATACGGCACGGATAGCCAACTGTACGAGACAAATGTAAAAAAAATAGCGAGGGAACTGGCAAGGGGGACTAAAAAAAGGACCGGCTATGATCAGGCAATGGTGCTCCACAAAATCGGGGAGAACGGGGATATTATTGAAGGCATTCCCGGTATCGTATTAAAGGAAAGTGAATTGGTCGAAAGAATTTTAGCAGCTTCGCCAAAAGGAAATCATATTTTTTTGCCGCTGTATATATTGGAGACCAATCTGGATATCGACATACCTTCACTGGATGATGTGACCGTTGCTTCGTTTACGACTTATTTTAATGGAACACAAACTGGAAGAAGTGAAAATATCGAGCTTTCCTCAAAGGCAATCCATAATATTTTAGTTGGGGATGGAGATTATTTTTCTTTTAATACAATGGTTGGAGAGCGAACGGTGGAAAAAGGTTATCAACCGGCACCTGAAATTATCAATAAGGAGCTGGTGATGGGGATTGGCGGTGGAATTTGCCAAACATCCTCGACATTATTTAATGCCGTCGACCAGTTAGGAATTCGCATTACGGAAAGGCATCACCATTCACTGAACATCGGCTATGTCCCGACAGGCAGGGATGCCACGGTTTCTTACGGATCGCTCGATTTCAAATTCCAAAATACGAGCGGGGCTCCGTTTTTAATTAAGTCGTATTACAGTAAAGGTGCCCTGACAATCGCCATCACGACATCACATCAATATAAAGATCTATTAAAAAAGTAATGAAATGCTGCTCTTTACATAAGGGCGGTTTTTTATTTTGTAGGTGTACCTTGATGAAAGAACATCCGCCATGTCCCGTTTTCATTGCGCCAAAGGGAGCTGCGGTTTTGGCTGTTGCCATTCGTGCGATTTGTAGTAACAAATCGTGTTTGTACAATCTGATCTGCAATTGAAATTGCCTGGAAATCCGTAACTGTAAATAACCATTCTTCAATACCTTGATCTGTTACTTCATTTAGTAAGAAAGGTTTATCCATAATGCCTCCGGATGACCCGTATTCTAGAAAATCCTCACTCAAGAGGTTGATAAAGTCTTCCTTTTTGTAATACATGAGTTGTTGTTCTAAAAGCAGAAATTGATTGTTAAGTGCAGTCATAAATAACCCTCCATTCGAATTGACTATCAGTGGAGCGATTTTCGATGTAAATCGTTTCTTTACAGATTTTCCGAACGAGAAAGCCCATCGTCTTTAGACATGGGAGGATAGTGAGGTCGGTCAAGAGATAGCTGTTGCTATCTCAATTGACCGAAATTTTCACTATCTATATTTATACACGTGCGTTGCAGTCTGTAATTCAAACTGATACAATTTGGTTATGGAAGAATACAGAAGAACAAACACAACCGTATCATTGATTAATTATCACTTTGTCTTTTGCCCTCGATACAGAAGGAAACTATTTCTTGATGACAATGTAGAACAGAGATTCAAAGAAATGGTGTACGAAATATGTGAGTCTATGAAAATAAAAGTGGTTGCCTTAGAATGTTACGAAGATCATGCACACCTATTTCTAAATGCACTACCTACATTAAGTCCTGCAAACATCATGGCAAAAATAAAAGGAGTGACATCTAAACGATTGCGTGAAGAATTTCCTCAACTACAACACTTGCCGAGTTTATGGACACGTTCATATTTTGTTTCTACCGCTAGAAATGTATCGAGTGAAACAATTAAACGTTATGTTGAGCAACAGAAGACAAGGGGGTGAAAACATGTCACAAACAATCACTGTCAACGTCAAATTGTTACCTACGAAAGAGCAGGCTTTGATTCTAACTGAAATGAGTAAAGAATACATTTCTACAATCAATGGTCTTGTAGTTGAAATGGTAAAAGAAAAGAAAAGCACCAGGAAAACAAGTAAAAACATGGATGTACTTTTGCCAAGTGCGGTAAAGAACCAAGCGATTAAAGATGCGAAAAGTGTTTTCAATAAGGCAAAGAAAACAAAATTTGAAACAGTTCCAGTGTTGAAGAAACCGATGTGTATCTGGAACAATCAAAACTATTCTTTTGATGTCACTCACATCTCCTTGCCTATCATGGTTGACAGAAAAACTAAGAAAACACCTATTCGCGCTTTATTGGTTGATAAAGATAATCGGAATTTCGATTTGCTTAAACATAAGTTAGGTGCACTGCGTGTTACAAAAAAGTCGAATAAATGGATTGCACAAATTTCCGTCACTATTCCTACTACTCAAAAAACAGGATTGAAAGTCATGGGAGTAGATTTAGGACTAAAAGTACCTGCTGTTGCTGTGACTGATAACGAAAAAGTGCGTTTCTTTGGTAATGGCAGACAAAATAAATTCAAGAAAAGGAAATTCCGTTCAGTTCGTAAAGAATTAGGGGAAAAGAAAAAGTTAAATGCTATCCGAAAATTGAACGACAAGGAACAGCGATGGATGAAAGACCAAGACCATAAAGTGAGTTGTGAAATAATTAATTTTGCGAAAGAAAATAAAATTTCTGTCATTCGTTTAGAACGATTAGCGAATATTAGACAGACGACAAGAACAAGTCGTAAAAACGAAAAGAATTTGCATACATGGTCATTCTATCGACTCGCTCAATTTATTGAATATAAAGCAAATTTAGCAGGGATGAAAGTTGACTATGTAAATCCTGCATATACAAGTCAAACATGCCCTAAATGTTCAAAAAAGAATAAGGCACAAGATAGGAAGTATCAATGTCCATGCGGATTCGAAACACATAGAGACATAATGGGTGCGATGAATATTCGATATGCACCTGTGGTTGATGGTAACAATCAACCAGCCTTATCTGCTAGATGCACTGGATAGGGAGGGGTAATGAGATACCCTAATCTTGAGGACTGTTCAAAACAGAAATGGACTGCGAACGCTTAGTCACTCAAGAATCCCACCCGTTAAACCGTAAGGGTTAGGGCTTGCGTCTTTAGACGTGGGAGTCTCAAATGGTATGATTTTGTCTTGTAGTTGTAAAGAAGGTTTAAGAAGGTGATTGTTATGTGGGAATCGGTAAAATGGTTAATTCCGTCTGTTACCGCACCGACTGTAGCAGATGGTCTGGCGGCTGCTGCAATAATTGTCGTTGGTTTACTCGTCATTCGATTCATAATACGGCCGCTGCTGTTCAAAATCGCGGATCTATTCAATAAAAAAAATCATCCGGTTTTTGGTGACATTACTAAAAGTGTGTATCCATCAATACGTAATGCCATTATTTTCAGCCTGATTGTGATGGCGGCATCTCTATTAGTGGAAGTATGGCTATTTGATAATGCGAAACTCGGTATTTATATCGATTCGGTTTATGTATTTTTTGCGTTTAAAGCGCTGTATGATGTACTCGGTTTTTATCTAAAAAATCCGCACCGGTTTGAAACAGGCAAAGATCAGGATATTTTAACACCGTTTTTCTTAAGGATGAGTAAAGTTGCGGTTATGGTAATTGCCATGTTTACAATTGCGTCACTGTGGAACTTTAATTTAAACGGGTTTTTAACTGCGATTGGACTGACAGGGGTTGCGCTTGCATTTGGTATTCGTGACACGCTCGCACATATATTCGGCGGGATGAGTGTTGCCTTGGATAAACCATTCCAGATCGGGGATTGGGTCATGTCGAGTGATGAAAAAATCGACGGGACGATCCAGGATATTAATTTGCGCAGTACAGTCATTCAAACATCCGACAAAGGCACTGTTTATGTACCGAACTCGTATTTGGTCAATCGGCCGATTTACAATTTGTCGAATCGGACAGAAAGAAAAGTGGAGCATTTCCTTCATGTTTCCATTGAAAACAGCGAGGAAAGTATTGTGAAGTTTTTGGAATCGGTACGTGAGCAAATATCATTGCATCCGAAAATCTCGAAAAAAATCATTCATGTGGCGATGGATGAGCTGATGCCGACAAGCTGTCGTATTCTTATCCGATACTTTGTCGAGACGAATGATACGGTTATTATGCTGCAAGTACGTCAGGAAATATTATTTGTAGCAAAACATTACTGTGAAGTGTATGATATTAAACTAGTTGATCCGAATGACGGTCAGTATGCATGGAATAATGGATAACCAGTGCCAAATTTAGAAAATGTGGCGTAACGGTTCTACATCCAGTCTATAATTGTAGTATACTGAACATAAGGATTTAAAGTAACAAGCGTTAGAAATCCATTAGTTTACATAAGAGAGGATGTATCGCAAATGGCTGAGAAACAACAAGTAGCATTCGTACAACCAACACCGGTTGGTAAAGAAGAATTAGGGAAGATTGAAGTCGCGCCTGAAGTAATTGAAGTTATCGCAGGTATCGCTGCAACAGAAGTGGAAGGAATCGCAGCAACACGCGGAAATTTCGCATCAGGTGTTGCTGAGCGTTTCGGTAAAAAAGTCCATTCGAAAGGCATCAAGTCAGCAATGTCTGAAGAAGGCAATATTGTCATTGATGTATTCTGCACTGTAAAATATGGTTATGCCATTCCAAAAGTGGCGAAAGAAGTGCAAACAACGATTCGTCAAGCCATTTTAAATATGACAGCCATCGAAACAAGCGAAGTGAACATCCACATTACAGGGATCCAGTTCGAAACTTCAAAAGACGCGGAATAATCGTATAGACATGAACCGAGCTCAATTAATTGAGGCTCGGTTTTTTTCGTTTCCTTAAGAGCGGATGCTTTAATTTAAAATGTTTTTTCATATTTTTGTGAATTTTAGGATATGAACAAGGCGAAAATAGGGTATAGATTTAAAGCTTCATTTGGTAAGGAGGAAAACGGTATGGGAAACTTTTCTGCAAATGCAAGAGAGCGACTGAAAAAAACATTTATAGAAGACACTTTTGATCTGTTTGTTATTGGAGGTGGAATTACAGGTGCGGGGATTGCACTGGATGCCGCCACACGAGGGTTAAAAGTAGGGTTGGCAGAAATGCAGGACTTTGCGGAAGGCACAAGTAGCCGATCGACAAAACTTGTGCACGGCGGCCTGCGCTACTTAAAACAATTCGAAATAAAAGAGGTTGCCGAGCTTGGTCGAGAACGGGCCATCGTTTATGAAAACGGACCACATGTCACAACACCTGTATGGATGTTGCTTCCCTTCCATAAAGGGGGGACATTTGGTTCGTTTTCGACGGCGCTTGGATTGAAAGTATACGACATTTTAGCGAATGTCAAAAAGGATGAACGACGCTTTATGCTTTCAGCAGATGAAACGATTGCCCGTGAACCGCTTATTAAAAAGGACGGTCTGCTCGGTGGCGGCGTTTATGTAGAATATCGTACAGACGATGCGCGCCTGACAATCGAAGTAATGAAGGCGGCTGTTGCCAACGGGGCAATCGCAATGAATCACCTGAAAGTTGTCGGTATTGAAGCGAATAACGTGGCCTTTTCTAAAGTGACGGTGGAAGACCAGCTCACTGGTGAACAATATGAAATTCGAGCAAAAAAAGTCGTCAACGCGGCAGGTCCATGGGTTGATGATGTGCGCAAATTAGATGGGGAACTTAATAACAAACATCTTATTTTATCGAAAGGTGTGCATCTCGTTTTCGATGAGGACGATTTCCCGCTGCAGCAGGCAATCTATTTTGATACGGAAAAAGATGGACGGATGATTTTTGCGATTCCGAGGGACGGCAAAGCATATGTCGGAACAACAGATACTTTTTACGAAGGCGATCCTGCAGACATAAAGGTAACAAAAGAGGATCGGCAATATATTATGGATGCGATTCATTATATGTTCCCACAACTGCAGCTGACAGAAGAAAAAATCGAATCGGCATGGGCAGGGGTGAGACCGCTTATCCATGAAGAAGGAAAGGGACCATCGGAAATTTCACGTAAAGATGAAATTTGGCAATCGGAAAGCGGACTTATTACGATTGCAGGCGGAAAACTGACAGGCTACCGTAAAATGGCGGAAAAAATCGTCGACCTAGTCGTAAAGCAATTAAATGATGAATACCAGATGAAATTCGGCAAATCCATTACAAAAAATCTTCCTATTTCGGGCGGGGAAACGAGCGGATCGAAGTTCTTTGAATCGTTTGTTGAAAAACGGACGATAAAAGGCCAGGATCTTGGATTAACGGAAGAACAGAGCCGTTATTTAGCAAAATTCTACGGTACAAATGTTGACAAAGTATTTGATTATATTAAACAGGCAAAAGGGAACTTACCGCCTGTTGTTTTCGGTCAGCTGTACTATGCGATAAATGAGGAATGTGCTTGTACTCCGAGCGACTTTTTCGTTCGTCGTACCGGGGCACTGTTATTTAATATCCACCTGGTAAAACAATATAAACAGCTTGTTATTGATGAAATGAGTAACTACCTAAACTGGACAGCAGAAGAAAAGCAGAAGCATACAGACCAACTAGAACAGGAACTACAAGACGTAACAATGACTTAGTGAAAAGAGGCGAAGGGAATGTCAACATTTTTAGCAGAATTAGTAGGAACAATGATCTTAATTATTTTAGGCGGCGGGGTTGTTGCTGGTTCCTTGCTGAAGTTTTCCAAAGCGGAAAATAGCGGCTGGGTTGTTATTACGATTGCCTGGGGTTTTGCTGTGGCAATCGCGGCATATACTGTAGGCGGAGTAAGTGGTGCCCACCTGAACCCTGCATTGACAATAGCATTTGCAACAATTGGTGACTTCCCATGGGCGGATGTTCCAATGTATATTATTGCACAAATATTAGGGGCAATTATTGGCGCAATCATCGTATATATTGCCTATTTGCCACACTGGTCACAAACAAAAGATCCGGATGCAAAATTAGCCGTTTTTGCTACAATTCCTGCCATTCGCCATCCTTTGGCAAATATCGTAACAGAAATGATAGGGACTTTTATTTTATTATTAGGAATTTTGGCGTTAGGCGGTAATTCTTTGGCGGATGGTATTAATCCGTTGCTTGTCGGTATTATCGTTATTGCGATTGGTATGAGTTTAGGAGGTCCAACAGGTTATGCCATCAATCCTGCCCGTGATTTAGGTCCCCGTATCGCGCATTTCTTCCTGCCGATACCAGGTAAACGTGATTCGGACTGGTCTTATGCCTTTGTGCCGATTGTCGGGCCGATAATAGGTGGAGTAACAGGCGCCCTGTTTTATAAACAGTTCTTTTTAAATGAAAATTCAGTTGCATTTTGGTTGTTTACAACGTTATTTGTTGTCATTTGTGTTATTGCATTTATTACACAATCCAAATCCGCTAAAAAGGAGATCGTATAATGGAAAAATATATTATGGCGTTAGATCAGGGTACGACTAGTTCACGTGCCATTTTATTCAATAAAAAAGGGGATATTGTTCATACAGCACAGCAGGAATTTAAACAACATTTCCCGAAATCGGGTTGGGTTGAGCATAATGCCAAGGAAATTTGGAGCTCGATTTTATCCGTCATCGCAAAAGTTTTATCGGAAAATAATATCCAAGCGTCACAAATCGAAGGAATCGGAATTACGAATCAGCGTGAGACAACGGTTGTCTGGGATAAAAATACGGGTGAACCGGTTTATAATGCAATCGTTTGGCAATCGCGCCAAACTGCGGAAATTTGCGATTCGTTAAAAGAAGCAGGACATAACGAACTGTTCCGTAATAAAACCGGCTTGCTCATCGATGCGTATTTTTCCGGCACGAAAGTAAAATGGATTTTGGACAATGTAGAAGGCACACGCGAAAAGGCGGAAGCGGGCGATCTGCTTTTCGGAACGATTGATACATGGATTATATGGAAGCTGACTGAAGGTGCTGTTCATGTAACGGACTATTCGAATGCTTCGCGAACATTAATGTACAATATTTACGAATTGAAATGGGATGAGGAATTGCTGGACATTTTAGGCGTTCCTGCATCCATGCTGCCGGAAGTAAAACCGTCCTCTGAAATTTACGGCGAAATTGCGGGTAATCACTTCTTTGGTCACCGTGTACCAATTGCGGGTATCGCCGGAGACCAGCAGGCAGCATTGTTCGGTCAAGCCTGCTATGAACAGGGCATGGTGAAAAATACTTACGGAACCGGTTGTTTCATGCTGATGAATACAGGTGAAGAAGCAGTGAAATCGGAGCACGGCCTGCTTACAACGATCGCTTGGGGATATGATGGAAAAGTGACATATGCGCTTGAAGGAAGTATCTTTGTTGCCGGTTCCGCGATACAGTGGCTTCGTGATGGCCTTCGTATGTTCCGAAAATCTTCTGAAAGTGAAGCATATGCAGCCCGTGTAAAAGATACGGACGGTGTGTATGTCGTGCCGGCATTTGTCGGACTGGGAACACCGTATTGGGATAGTGAAGTGCGCGGCTCAGTATTCGGTTTGACACGCGGCACATCGAAGGAACACTTTATTCGTGCGACACTGGAGTCACTTGCCTATCAAACGCGCGATGTACTGTCGGCGATGGAATCCGATTCGGGTATCGAGTTAAGAAAATTGCGTGTTGACGGTGGTGCTGTCATGAACGACTTTTTAATGCAATTCCAGTCGGATATTTTAAATGTCCCTGTTGAACGTCCTTCTATCAATGAAACAACCGCACTTGGTGCAGCCTATTTAGCCGGGTTGGCTGTCGGATTTTGGGAAAATCTCGACGAAGTACAGCAACATTGGCAACTTAATCGCCAATTCGAGCCGGCAATGGATGAGGAGCAACGCGAATCATTGTTCACTGGGTGGCATAAAGCAGTTAAAGCTGCACAGGCGTTTAAGTGATAAATTTAATCGGAAAAATTGTCCTCCAAGACGTATGACGGCAGTCTCCTAATCCCGATCGAAATTATGCTATAATAGGTCATTATGTAGTTGAGGAGTTAAAATGATATGAGCAAAGATTATATTCGTATAGCAAATGAAGAAGATTTAACATTGATTAACGCTTATTTTAAGCAGGCCTTGTCACACTATGAAGAAGTAGGAGAGCTGATGGCGATGCAGGACATCCGTTATTTCCTTGAAAATATGGAGCATTTCCAGTTCTACGTACTAAAAGAAACAGCTGAACAAATGACGTACCTGTTTGAGTTCCCGGAATCAGGAAACGAAAAGCGCGAAACAGGCACGCTGATGATCCCATTACAGAATAATTAATATCACCTTATAATATAAGAGGCCTTCAGTAAGTTTTATAACGAGTTGATTGGAATGGAGGGGAGGCGACTCCAGCAGGAATAGCGTGACGCCTGAGACTAGGAACAAAAGCTAAGAACGCCACATCCTGTGGCAACGCTTTTGTGACCAACATCCTGTTGGCCTCACGCCTGCGGAAAGTGTCCGACCCGCAATGGAAATCAACTACCTAATATAAAAACCAGGTATTTTATTAACGAAAATAATTTAGACGACATGTTGATTTATCTCGAACATGTCGTTTTTTTATCGCAAATTTCACCATTTTAAGGAAGTATACAAAAATCTCTTTTAACCGCCAAAAATTTTCTGTCAAACTGTGCGATGCCTTGCAAAATATGCTATGATAACAAGTAATGCTACTTATGAAGGAGAGCTATTATTTATGAAACGAACAGAGGCGCGTCAAAAAGCGTTACAAGCTTTGTTTCAGTTAGACAGCACAGAATTAACAATAGAAGAGGCGATCGGCCATGTTCTTGAAGAAGAACAAAAATCGAATCCCTTTTTGGAGCAATTAGTTCGTGGGACAACTGAAAATCTCGAAGCAATTGATGCAGCGCTAGAAAAAAACCTGGAAAAATGGACGATTAACCGTCTGCCAAAAATTGAAAGAACAATTTTGCGTTTAGCTGTATTTGAATTATTATACGAAGAAGAAACGCCAAACAGAGTTATCATGAACGAAGCTATCGAGCTTTCTAAAACATTCGGTGACGAGAAATCAAGCAAGTTCGTCAATGGTGTACTTTCGAAATTTACTGAGCAATAAATCAACAAATGTATTCAATTCTATAAAGATTAATATATCAAGATTTAACAGGTAGGTTGTCATAACAAGCGTCAGTGTTTATTAAACATACAAGCAACAGGCAGCCTTTCCGATTGTCGTAATCACTGGAAGGAGCAACAACATGTCAAGCGTAATTATTAATGGTAAAGAAATCGGTCAAGAAATTCGAACAGGGGTCGCTACTCGTGTACAGGCGTTAAAAGAAAAAGGGATCACACCCGGCTTAGCTGTCATTTTAGTAGGGGACAATCCCGCATCCAAAACATATGTAGCAAACAAGCAAAAGTCTTGTGAGCAAATCGGGATGTATTCGGAACTTGTCAAACTACCTGAAGATATTTCAGAACAGGCTTTACTTGAAAAAATTGGTGAATTAAACGAACGTGCTTCAATTCACGGTATTCTCGTTCAGCTTCCATTACCGAAACATATCAACGAGGATAAAGTTATCCAAACGATCTCTCCGGAGAAAGACGTGGATGGATTCTCACCGATTAGTGTAGGGAAAATGATGCTTGGACAGGATACATACTTGCCATGTACTCCTTATGGGGTTATGAAAATGCTCGAACATGCGGGAATAGATGTTGCAGGAAAGCATGCGGTCATCGTAGGACGCAGCCATATCGTCGGGAAACCGATGGGGCAACTATTGTTGCAAAAAGACGCTACAGTTACGTATACACATTCTAAAACACCGGATTTACCGTCCTTTACGAAACAGGCCGATATTTTAATCGCGGCTGTCGGTCGTGCGAACTTTATTACAAGTGAGCATATTAAAGAAGGTGCGGTTGTCATTGATGTTGGGATTAACCGCAATCAGGACAACCGTTTATGCGGGGATGTCGACTTTGACGATGTTCTTGGAATTGCTTCACATATTACACCCGTTCCAGGTGGTGTTGGTCCAATGACGATTACGATGTTACTGGAAAACACGGTACAAGCAGCTGAAAAAGAGTTAGAAGGTCAAGAGAAATAATCTAACTTCAAAAATCACGATTTTGATGTAGATCAAAATCGTGATTTTTAGCTTATAGGGTACTATAAGGAATACTTAAGGATAAATATTTCGCTTATTTTCCCTCTTTATTTATTGATGAACCGGCAATACCGCCGTTCGCATCAAAATCACTTATACGAAATAAGAACTACCGTAAAGGAGCAATACGTTTATGACATCGAATTCTTATTTATCCGTAAAAGCATTAACAAAATATATTAAACGAAAATTTGATGCCGATCCGCATTTACGTGATGTGTACGTAACGGGAGAGCTTTCAAATGTAAAAGTACATAGTTCAGGTCATATTTATTTTACGCTGAAAGATGACAGTTCACGTATTAACGCCACGATGTTCCGTTCACAGGCATCGAAACTTTCTTTTAAGCCTGAAGAAGGAATGAAAGTATTTATTCGTGGCGATGTCAATGTCTACGAAGCAAGCGGCGCGTATCAGCTTTATGCACAGACGATGGAGCCGGACGGGATTGGCGGATTGTTCGTCGCCTTTAATCAGTTGAAGGAACGCCTTCAAAAAGAAGGACTATTCAATCCGAATTTCAAACAGCCGATTCCGCAATTCCCGAAAACAATCGGAGTATTAACAGCGACGACTGGTGCAGCCATCCGCGATATTTGTACAACGATTAACCGTCGCTATCCGCAGGCTGAAATATTAATTTATCCGACGCTTGTTCAGGGAGCAGGCGCGGCGCCGAATATTACTGAAAATATTTATTTAGCGAACCGCCATGGATTTTGTGATGTACTCATTGTTGGTCGTGGTGGCGGATCAATTGAAGATTTATGGGCATTCAATGAAGAGATCGTCGCACGGGCGATTTTTGAAAGCCGTATTCCGGTTATTAGTGCTGTCGGGCATGAAACCGATACGACGATTGCCGATTTTGTCGCGGATCTGCGTGCACCGACACCGACCGCTGCGGCAGAACTGGCCGTCCCGAATCAGCAGCAGCTGTATCAGCAGATCCTTCATCATCAGTCGATTCTTCATCAAATGATGACATCAAAGGTCAATTTTGAACGCAATCGCTTAACAAAACTGCAAAATTCCTATCCGCTTGCAACACCTGAGCGATTATATCGTCCTTTTATTGAAAGGCTAGTTCAGGTGGATTTATCACTGCAAAATGCAGCGAAGCTTTATATGATGAATGAAAAATCAAAACTGCAGACAATAGACAGCAGGATGAAGCTGTATTCGCCGGTGCATCAGTTAACTGCGGCCAAGCAGCAGCTCGCACACCGTACGCAAACATTAACGAATCGAATGCAGCAGCAGCTTGCACAAAATAAAGTCGCTTTTACAAATCAGCTGCGTATGCTGGAGGCGTTAAATCCGCTCGCATTAATGAGTAAAGGCTTCAGCGTGGCATATAAAGAGAAAAACGTAGTAAAATCAGTTCACGAGCTGGAAAAAGGCGACGTGATTCAGGTGACGTTTCAGGATGGATATGCCGAAGCGAAAATTGAGAAAAAGCATGTGCAAAAGGAAGGGGAAGCAAAGTGACAAAACCGACATTTGCGACAGCAATGACAGAATTAGAAGAAGTTGTACGGAAGCTTGAACAGGGCGATGTTCCTCTGGAAGAAGCAATTGACCTTTATAAAAAGGGAATGGAACTATCAAAACTTTGTCATGATACATTGCAAAACGCAGAACAGCAATTAATTTCAATCGTTGGAGAAGATGGTGAAAAGAAAGCTTTCCAACAAGGGAATGGAGAAGACTAACAGATGGAAAACACGTTAAAGCAGTTTATTGATCATAATATACCGCAGCTGGAAACGACAATGTATGAACTTGTTGAATCGATACAAGCACCGGCACACTTAAAAGAGTCGATGCTGTATTCATTAAAAGCAGGAGGCAAACGAATTCGTCCACTATTTGTTGTGGCGGTCTGCGAAATGTATAATCAGTCTCTTGAGGAAAGTTATTCAGTAGGTTCTGCTGTTGAAATGATCCATACGTATTCGTTAATCCATGATGACCTGCCGAGTATGGATGATGATGAATTGCGCCGGGGCAAGCCAACGAACCATGTCGTATATGGTGAAGCATTGGCAACTTTGGCTGGTGATGCATTAAACACATTGGCATTTGGTGTTATCGCACGTCTAAATCATCTTTCTGCAGAAAAACGCATTGAGCTTGTCAATCTGTTAAGTATTGCGGCAGGTGCTGAAGGTATGGTCGGCGGACAAGTGCTCGATATGGACGGAGAAAAACGTCTATTAAATTTACAGGAGCTTGAAACGGTTCATGTAAACAAAACAGGCGCATTACTTCGATTTAGTATTGAAGCAGGTGCCGTGCTGGCAAATGCTAGCAGTTCTGACCGTGAAGCATTAGTGGAATATGCGCACCATATCGGTTTAGCCTTCCAAATTCAAGATGATATTTTAGATATTGAGGGAACTTCGGAACAGCTGGGGAAAACAGCAGGAAAAGACGTTGCAAGCGAAAAAAGTACATACCCTGCTTTACTTACATTAGACGGTGCAAAGCAAAAGCTGGATGAGCATTATGAACTGGCGATTGAAGCATTGCAAAAAATCGACACTGATACGACATTGCTTCGACAATTTGCGCAGTATATTGTGAGACGTAGTAACTAAAATGTGTTAAACTTTTGTCTTGTGTTGTACATTGATATAATAGAAAAATCACAACGGTGAATAAACTGATGAAAAGGTGTGTGGATGAGATGGATTTAACGAAAATTTCTAGTCCATCCTTTTTGAAAGACTTGAATAAAAAGCAACTAGAAGCGCTGGCTGGAGAAATTCGCGCTTTTCTGATCGAAAAATGTTCAATTACGGGTGGTCATATTGGCCCGAATTTAGGTGTCGTTGAGCTGACGATTGCACTGCATAAAGCTTTTAACAGTCCAAAGGATAAATTTTTATGGGATGTCGGGCATCAAGCATATGTCCACAAAATTTTAACAGGCCGGGCAAGTCAATTTGACACATTGCGTCAATTTAAAGGACTATGCGGTTTCCCGAAGCTTGTCGAAAGTGAACACGATATGTGGGAAACAGGACATAGTTCCACGTCTTTATCTGCAGCGATGGGTATGGCTGCGGCGAGAGATATTAAAGGGGACAAAAATTTTGTTGTTCCGATTATTGGCGATGGTGCATTGACAGGCGGTATGGCACTGGAAGCATTGAACCATATTGGTCATGAAAAAACGAATATGATCGTTATTTTAAATGATAACGAAATGTCGATTGCACCGAACGTTGGGGCATTGCATGACGTTTTAGGGCGTCTGCGTACGGCAAAGGAATATTCACGTGCAAAAGAAGATTTGGAATCATTAATTCACAAAATTCCAATGGTTGGCGACAAGCTGGCCGCTACTGCTGAACGTGTGAAAGACAGCCTAAAGTACCTAGTTGTTTCAGGTGTATTCTTTGAGGAATTGGGATTCAAATATTTAGGTCCGATTGACGGGCATGATTTTGAAGCACTGGAAAAAACATTGGAATATGCGAAAAAAGTACAAGGTCCTGTACTTGTCCATGTGTTGACGAAAAAAGGTAAAGGCTACAAACCTGCCGAAGACGATACAATCGGTACTTGGCATGGTACGGGTCCATATAAAATGGAAACAGGTGCTTTCGTCAAATCTTCAACAAAAGGTCCGGCGTGGAGCAGCTTAGTCGCAGAATCGGTTCGTAAATGCATGAAGGAAGATAACCGAATTGTTACGATTACACCGGCGATGCCTGTCGGTTCGAAACTTGAAGGCATTCAAAAAGACTTCCCGAATCGTTTCTTTGATGTCGGGATTGCCGAACAGCATGCAACAACAATGGCGGCAGGTCTTGCAACACAGCAAATGAAACCGTTTTTATCAATTTATTCGACGTTTTTACAGCGTGCGTATGATCAGGTGCTGCATGATATTGCACGCCCGAATCTGAATGTTTTCATCGGTATCGACCGTGCAGGCCTTGTTGGCGCGGACGGCGAAACACATCAAGGCGTATTTGATATTTCGTTTTTACGTCATATCCCGAATATCGTCCTGATGATGCCTAAAGATGAAAATGAAGGTCAGCATATGGTAAAAACAGCAATTGATTATAATGATGGTCCAATCGCACTTCGCTACCCTCGCGGAAATGGCTCAGGTGTTGAGATGGATGCGGAAATGAAAGCATTGCCGATCGGTTCATGGGAAGTGCTGCGTGAAGGCTCGGATGCAGTTATTCTGACATTCGGTACAACGATTCCAATGGCATTGAAGGCAGCGGAACAGCTGGCATACCAAGGTATTGATGTACGCGTTGTGAATGCACGTTTCATTAAACCGATGGATGAAGTGATGCTGCATGAAATTATGCAGGAAAACTTGCCGATCCTAACTATTGAAGAATCATTGCTTCAAGGCGGATTTGGCAGTGCAGTGCTGGAATTTGCAATGGATAAGAAATACCGCAATGTTCAAATTGAACGTATCGGGATTCCGGATGAATTTATCGAGCATGGTGAAGTTGATTTATTATTAGAAGAAATAAACGTGACAGCTGAAGAAGCGGTAAAACGCATTACACAGCTTGTACCGAATAAACAGTCGGATAGGGTTAAATAAAGAATGACAAAGCAAAAAAAAGAACGAGTAGATATAATGCTTGTGGAACGCGGTTTATGTGAGACGCGTGAAAAGGCAAAGCGCTCGATTATGGCTGGTCTCGTGTTCTCAAACGAAATCCGCATTGACAAAGCAGGGGAAAAAATCGAAATCGATGCACCACTGCAAGTAAAAGGCTCACAGTTAAAATATGTGTCACGAGGCGGATTGAAGCTGGAAAAGGCACTTGAAATTTTTGATCTATCTGTTGAAGGTAAGCTAATGCTTGATATCGGCTCTTCTACAGGCGGATTTACGGATTGTGCACTGCAGAACGGCGCGCGTCATTGCTATGCACTGGATGTCGGTTCGAACCAGCTTGCATGGAAAATCCGTTCAGACGAGCGTGTAACGGTTATGGAAAAAACAAATTTCCGTTACACAAAGCCGGAAGATTTAGTGGAAGGCTTACCAAGTTTCGCGACAATCGATGTTTCGTTCATTTCGCTATCGTTAATTCTGCCTGTGCTGAAAACGATTTTAGTGCAAGGTGGCGATGTTATGGCACTTGTAAAGCCGCAATTCGAAGCAGGTCGTGAAAATGTAGGGAAAAAAGGAATTGTCCGTGAACCGAAAGTCCATTTAGCTGTTTTAGAAGAAACAGCTAAAATGGCAACGGAAATCGGATTTGTTGTAAAGGATGCTTCGTATTCACCGATTACAGGCGGGGAAGGGAATATTGAATTTTTATTCCATTTATATAATCCGCATGATGGTGAAGAGGTAGAAGCTTTTACAAACTTCGAACAAGTCGTAAAAGAAGCGCATATGCAGCTGAAATAATGGAAAGCACAAAACAGATTCTTAAGGATTTGTTTTGTGCTTTTTTTGATTATATTAATAAGTAGTACAAATGTAGGGCTTAAACGGGAATTGATTGGAATGAAGGGCGGCGACTCCTGCAGGAAAAGCGTGAGGGAGAGACTACAGGCTCGAGCCGCGCCCGCGGAAAGCGTCCGCCCGAAATGGAAATCAATGGACCATGAAAAAGTCGTAAAACAAATTTTTATCTAGATAAAACAGAACAAATTTTATACGAAATTTGAAGCTGTTTTTCGTCTTTTTTTTGTAGAAAACAGTCGGAAAAAACGGATTTTTGAACATATGTACGGTTTTTTCTTGTTTTTCCTTTATGCAAATGGTAGTGTAAATATACATATATTCCTATACATTTTAATGAGGTGACTTTTGTGAACAAAGGACAGCGCCATATACGCATCCGTGATATTATTACAAATAACGAAATCGAGACACAGGACGATTTAGTCGATCAGCTGAAGAATGCTGGATACAACGTCACTCAAGCAACGGTTTCACGAGATATTAAAGAATTGCATTTAGTAAAAGTACCGTTACAGGACGGACGTTATAAATATAGTTTACCAGCAGACCAGCGTTTCAACCCGATTCAAAAATTGCATCGTTCGTTGGCAGATGCATTCGTTTCGATTGATGGTGCCTCACACTTTCTAGTAATGAAAACATTGCCGGGCAATGCGAATGCAATCGGATCATTATTGGACCATCTGGACTGGTCGGAAATTTTAGGTACGATTTGCGGGGACGATACGATTTTAATCATGTGTCGAACAGAGGACGAACGTGAAGAAATAAAAAATCGCTTATTAGATATGCTGTAAACCGAGGTGGAATGGTTTGTTAAGAGAATTAAGCATTCGAAATTTTGCTATTATTGATGATTTGACCGTTAGTTTTTTCGGTGGTCTGACTGTTTTGACAGGTGAAACAGGTGCCGGAAAATCGATCATTATTGATGCGGTTAATATATTGGCTGGCGGACGCGGCTCAACCGAGTTTATCCGTCACGGAGAGAAAAAGGCGGAACTTGGCGGATTATTTCATGTGAATAATAGCCAGCATCCGATTTTTGCAAAACTCGAAGAACATGGGATTGAATCAGAAGAAGATACAATTATTTTAAGACGTGATTTGCATGATTCGGGAAAAAGTGTTTGCAGAGTGAACGGCAAACTTGTTCCATTATCCGTTTTACGGGATATTGGCGGCAGTTTAATCGATATTCATGGGCAACATGAAAATCAGGAGCTTATGGATGAAAAATTCCATATCAATTTACTGGACCATTATGCACATAATAAGCTTCAGCCGGTGAAAGCAAAATACGATGAAGCATTTGAAGCATATCGCCAGTTAAAAAGAGAAGTGGCCGAGCTGAGTATGGACGAGCAGCGGATGGCACAGCGCATTGATTTATATCAATTCCAAATCCAGGAGCTGGAACAGGCCGGTTTGAAGATGGATGAAGAAGAGGCATTGGATGAAGAACGCCTCCGTTTAATGAATTTCCATAAAATATTCGAACGTGCAAACATTGCGTATTCAGCGATTTCCGATGATGGAACAGGACTGGATTTCATCGGGAATGCGATGAATGCACTGGAAGACATTGTAGCGCTCGATTCGAATTTCAAAGAGGCTTCAGAAGCGGTTACATCCAGCTTCTATGCATTGCAGGATGCGGCATATCAGGTGAAAAATGTGCTCGATGATTTAGAGTATGACGCAGAGCGCTTAAATGAGGTCGAACAGCGTCTTGCTTTATATCAAACTATGAAACGTAAATATGGTACAACAGTTGAAGAGATTTTAACATATCATGAAAAAATCGAGGAAGAGCTAAGCCAGCTTATAAACCGTGATGAAACATTGCAGAAAAATGAGCAATTGCTGGCGAAAATGGAAGCGGATCTGAATAAAATTGCAGAACAATTGACGACAATCCGCAAAGAAAGTGCGATTAAGCTTAGTGATGCCATTATGAATGAGCTGCGTATGCTTCATATGGAAAAAGCGCAGTTTATTGTTAAATTCGAGCCGCTTAATCAGCTGGACGCGAACGGCAAGGATTTTGTCGCATTCTACATTTCCACAAACGTTGGGGAACCACCGAAGTCGCTCCCTAAAGTTGCTTCCGGCGGGGAACTTTCCCGTATGATGCTGGCGCTGAAAACTATTTTTTCTTCGTCAAACGGCATTACGTCGATTATTTTCGATGAGGTCGATACAGGGGTCAGCGGACGTGTCGCTCAGGCTATTGCCGAAAAGATTGCCGCAATTTCAGTTAATTCTCAAGTTTTATGTATTTCTCATTTGCCGCAAGTTGCCGCAATGGCGGATCATCATTACTACATTAAAAAGCAGGTTGAGCATAACCGCACATTCACATCGATAACGGAAATGGAAGAAAAAGAACGGATTGTGGAAATCAGCCGCATGATGAGCGGAGCTGAAATTACAGATCTGACATTACAACATGCTTCAGAATTAATCCACATGGCCAATGACCGTAAGGAAACGATGAATTAAGATGAATTAAATCGACAAAACCGTCTAAAATTATTAAAAATTTTGGACGGTTTTTTATTTTTTAAAACGTATAAATTTCAAGGTCGCCAAGCAGCAAGGATTCCGGCGAATACATTCTAATTTTTCCTCATATCAACAAAATTTTTCCGTTCATAACTCCGTCAAATTTTCACATAGTAAGCGCATAGAGGAGGTGAATGATGATTAAAAAATGGTCGATACTCGTTGCATTGCTTTTTATGTTATCACCAATACAAGTATTGGGAAAATCATTAATTCCAATGGGCCATTCAATTGGCGTTCAGTTGGAGATGCCCTATGTAATGGTTGCACAGGACGTATTATTGGAAAATAGTGAGTGGTTGAAAAAGGGAGAACATATTTTAAAACTTAATGGTGAAAAAGTGAGCCAGTTAGAAGATATTGCCGGCAAAGGCGAATCATTTACACTGACCGTTGAGAATGGAAAGCAACAACGAGAGATCAACGTATCAGCTCATGAACTGGTGCATTTAAAACCATTTTTGAAAAGTGAAACAGATGGAATAGGGACATTAACGTATATCGATCCTGAAACGATGGAATACGGAGCGCTTGGACATCAAATTGTAGATTCTACAATGAAGCAGCCTCCGAAATTCAATGATGGTGCAATCTTTGAAGCATCAATCTCACAAGTGAAGAAAAGTACGCCTGGACAGCCAGGGTACAAAATTTCAGTTGTGGATAAATCACAAATGCCACTCGGTTCAGTCATAAGCAATGATGTATACGGAATTTTTGGTAATTGGAAACAATCATTACATGACAGTTTGCATCCGCCGTTGGAAATTATACATGCAAATGAGTTAAAAAAGGGAAAAGCACAAATCTTAACGGCAATCGACGGGGAAGAAGTCAATTTGTTCGATATCGAAATTGACAAACAAACGGATAATACGTTTACCTTCAACGTTGTCGATGAACGTCTTATAAAGAAAACGGGCGGTATTGTTCAAGGGATGAGCGGAAGTCCCATTATACAGAATAACCAGTTCGTTGGTGCAGTAACGCATATGTTTATCGAAGAACCAACAAAAGGTGCCGGTATTCTTGTTATTGAAATGCTGAAAAAGAGCCCGTAATAAAATACTTTGGACTATACTTTTTAATAAAGTGTAGTCTTTTTTTGCTTTTTTCATTACAATGGTACTTAATGATAAATCGACAATTGATGAACCATATATTTCCTTGTCGAGAAACAGAGAAAAGATAATACTTGTTACTTATTTTTTATGAAAGAAAAGGAAATTTAGTAATTCTGTCGAAACTTCACTAAAGGACAATGCAAAATAAGAGAGATCGAAAGACAACTGTCGCTCATTTTTGTTACAATTGTATTACACAAGAAGTTTAGACATTTGTAAGAAAGCTCATACAATTTGCCATTGTAATGAATATATAAGAGATAGAATTATAAAAGGGGGATTTTTTTTGTCAAAGGTGAAAATTGCGATTGCTGATGATAATCGCGAATTAGTAAAAATGATGGAAGTATATTTTACGAATCATCCGCAAATTGAAATTGTTGCAACAGCATCCAACGGAAAAATATGTATTAAGATGTTGGAAGAGCATAAAATCGATGTTTTGCTTTTGGATATCATTATGCCTCATTTGGATGGGCTGGCTGTATTGGAAGAGATGTATAATGATGAGCGTCATACACAGACACAAGTTATTATGCTGACTGCTTTTGGCCAGGAGGATGTAATGAAGCAGGCTGTCAATTTCGGCGCTTCTTACTTCATGTTAAAGCCATTTGAATTTGAGCAGCTTGTTCAAAAAATTCTGCATTGTGCAGGCAAGAAAGTCGAACAGGAAAAACGTGTTCCGGTTTTAACGACAAGTACCCCTGCGAAAATGGATACACGCTTACTGGATACAACGATTACAGGCATCATTAAAGAGATTGGTGTCCCTGCACATATAAAAGGATATGCTTATTTACGTGAAGCAATCCAGATGGTTTACAATGATATCGAGTTATTGAGCTCGGTTACAAAAATTTTATATCCGGAAATCGCGAAAAAATTCGGAACTACCCCGTCACGTGTGGAACGTGCGATTCGCCATGCCATTGAAGTAGCATGGAACCGGGGCAGCTATGAAAATATTTCGGAGCTGTTCGGCTATACCGTGCACCATATGAAATCAAAACCGACTAACTCGGAGTTCATTGCGATGATCGCGGACAAGATCCGTATTGAGATGGTAGCGAGCTAATTATTTGTAGGAAATGGCCTCGGAAACTTGTTTTTAGTTACGAGGATAGTACGTTACAGAGCCTTTTTAAACAGTGACTGTTTAAGAAGGCTTTTTTATGTGCGCCCGGCATGCGTACGAACTATAGGGTGCAAGTCCCGAACCCCGAAGACAGAAGTAGAGGTTAGCCAAGAGCAAGGGTGTCCGTGGTGACGCGGAATCTGAAGGAAGCTGGAGGCAAAACACCGGTCCGAGGAACACGAATCTCATAGAAGGCTAGGTGTGATTGGATGAGTTTGCATAACAAAACAAAGTCCCTTCTGTCGAAGGTCATATTTAGTAAATGAGGCGGATAGATGGTGTGAAAGTGCGTACGCTTACCCGGGGAGGTCTGACAGGAATGTGAAGTACCCTTCATAACCTACTTGGTGACAAGTAGCTGAACTGTCAGAAGTCAGCAGAGGTCATAGTACAAGTAAGTCTAGAATTACTTGGAAGGACTGAACAATTAAGAGAGAATAGCCCTTGGCTTTCCAACCTGGACGGATGAACACAGAAAACAGGAGAAACCTCACGCTTAGAAAGTAGTGGTGAATCCCACGAGGGTATTTGCGGAGGGTGTAGTCCAGTTGGGCAAGAGAAGAACAGCTATTCACGGAAAGGAACAAAATGGTGATGTTGAATCAAATTTTGGAACGGCAAAACATGATACAAGCATTAAAGCGAGTAGAAGCGAATAAAGGAAGCCATGGAGTAGACATGATGCCCGTACAAACCTTACGACAGCACATCCTCGAAAATTGGGAAACCATAAAATCGCAGATTTTGAATGGTACCTACGAACCGCAACCAGTCCGTCGTGTCGAAATCCCGAAACCAGACGGCGGTGTGCGTCTATTAGGAATACCAACCGTGACGGACCGTTTGATTCAGCAAGCCATCTCGCAGATTTTATCAAAAGAATATGACCCAACATTTTCGGACCACAGCTATGGATTCCGTCCAAATCGGAGTGCTCATGATGCGGTGAGGAAGGCAAAAGGCTATTTAAAAGAGGGATACCGATGGGTAATTGATATGGATTTAGAGAAATTCTTTGATAAGGTTAATCATGACCGCCTAATGGGAACATTAGCAAAACGAATTTCAGATAAACCGTTATTAAAACTTATTCGTAAATATCTCCAAGCGGGTGTCATGATTAATGGAGTAATTTCAAGTACAGAAGAAGGGACCCCTCAAGGTGGTCCTTTAAGTCCGCTACTTTCTAATATCGTCTTAGATGAACTCGATAAAGAGCTAGAGAAACGAGGACATAAATTCGTTCGCTACGCAGATGATTGCAATATTTATGTGAAAACCGAACGTGCTGGATTACGGGTGATGGCAAGTGTACAGCGATTCATCGAGGGTAAACTTCGTTTAAAAGTAAATGAAAAGAAATCAGCAGTAGACCGTCCATGGAATCGTAAATTCCTAGGTTTTAGTTTTACGAATCATAAAGAACCGAAAGTTCGCATTGCGAAATTAAGTCTCGTACGAATGAAGAAGAAAATACGAGAAATTACCTCAAGAAAGATGCCTTATTCCATAGAATACCGAATTGAAAAGTTGAACCAATATCTGATAGGGTGGTGTGGATATTTCGCTTTAGCGGATACTCCTTCAATATTTAAAGCATTAGATGGATGGATTAAACGAAGATTACGTATGTGTCTATGGAAGAATTGGAAGAACCCCCGAACAAGAGTCAGAAATCTTATTCGTTTAAAAGTACCTTATGGGAAAGCATACGAATGGGGAAACACCCGAAAAGGGTACTGGCGCATTTCTAAAAGCCCCATATTACACAGAACCCTCGGCAATTCCTATTGGGAAAGCCAAGGGCTGAAAAGTCTGCAAGTTCGTTATGAAACTTTGCGTTATTCATCTTAATTGAACCGCCGTATACGGATCCGTACGTACGGTGGTGTGAGAGGTCGGGAGTTAATCACTCCCTCCTACTCGATTGTTCTAGAAAGGTACCAATCGATTTCCGTTATACCGTTCCAAAAGAATTATCAATCCTTTCCGCAATAATTGAAATGTCTTCATCAACGAATATGTACGTATCCCTGATTATTATATAACTGTCAACAGCCCGTTCTAGATGCTCATCATCTTCAAGTATTTCCTTTAAGTTCTCGCTAATATAGTAGCAATCATCGGAACTCTTAAATTTACAATCTTCTATCTCATCAAGGTCGACATCTTTAAAGTATTGATCCATTTTCTCCAAAATATTATATAATTTCTTATCAGAGAAATACTTGTATTCATTGCCATCAAGCATCTTAATATATAAATATTCGAACTTGTATTCACTCCAGAGTTCCTCTTCATTCATCAAGAACAGGAAAAGAAACCTTTCCTCTGCTTTTTCATTGCGATAATAGATTTTTTCGGTGTTCAGCTCATAACCTTTAATCCTTTTTAGAAAAAGTCTTTTGTTATCTAGTACAATAACACTCAATTCATAATCATCCTTTTTTCTTTCATGATAATTTACGATTATTCTAACCAGAAAAGAGATTTTTTAGACTTTGTGAAACTATAATTGTGCAACTCGTGTAAAAAATTTATATTTAACGTTTAACAAAAAATAACAACGGGTAAAATTAGATAGCAAGGCTAAGAAATTCTTCGTCTTCGTTTTACCTCCTTTCTTTGGATAATATGTTTGAAAACGTATTGTTCTATTTGTGTCTAGCTGGTGCTGGGCACTTTTTTTGTTGTCATAGGATTTTAATATTAATTTCACATTATTAATATAATTCCGCAGTAGAATAGGGGGACAACTATAAGGAGCGATGAAAAATGAAACGATGGAAATATCTTATTATTATTCTCGGCGTCCTGACGTTTTTTCTGCTTGTAAGATTTCCGCAAGATTTTGATGCATCTCAAACAATAACGGCCAATTCTCCTGATGAGATTGTCAAGAAATACAAAGAAGAATTACATGTACAACGTGAGACATGCTATAACGATATATTACTGCTAGGTACATTAAGCAACACGCAACTTCGAACAATGGAAATTGAGCTTGAAAATTATTTGAACGAGCTGGGCACATTAAGAAATGAGATTATCGAAAATAATATAAACCACCAAAATTTAACCAATTCAATCGAACTAGATATTCTAATGATCAATCGTACGCTTAGGGCTATTGAAACAAGGGATGAAAGGTATTTAAAAGACATATCAGATATGTATCATAATTTACTCCAATTCCAACGTTCACTATAATAATATATTTTAGGTAGTTATAACTTATGAGTCAGATATTTAATCCTTCATTGAGAGGATATGCTAAAAACCCTCCTTGCACGCCAATATTTAACTAAACAAATAGCGAAAAAATGTATATACTGTTATGTATGGGGAGGTGGAATGGCATGGTTATTCATGAAAATCATTTTTTTGAAATAATAAAAAATGATAGAAAAGTATATTTGCAAACACGAAAACCAGGTTTTATGCTAAAAGACTTCGAAACGATTGTGCGCCAAAATCCTCGTATTAAACTTACGAATTTTGCATTATTGAAAAAGGGACTAAATGAAGTGAGTGAATCCCCTGTTGAAATTGGTATGTGGCTGCCATCGATGGTAATCGGAATTTCCCGAGATAAAATGTCGGCATCGCTTTTTGTATATGAGACAGCGGAGCATATAAAAGAGAATGTGCAATCCATTCAGAATAAGATTCAGAAACTTTTAGCTGATGAGAACATAACGCACGGAATTTTAAATGTGAAACCTGAAGCCATTGTCACGGCAAAAGCAATATTGATTGCGCAAGGTACGCCATCTGTTAAAGGTGAAGATGCACAACTTGCCTATTTAGAACTACCTGAGCGAAAACCGGTCATAAGAGAAGACGGGAAAGCGGATTATTATGATATGAATTTCATTTATGAAATTGAAGAAGGCGCATGGCTTGGTGAGAAAATTCATGCATTGCCGGGTATTCCGGGAATAAATATTTATGGGGAAGCAATTCCTGCTCCATCGGGGAGTGACCTGCCGTTGAAGTATGACCGGAAATCGGCGTATGAAGTTGAAGAAGACGGCAAAACCGTACTACGCTCGAAAATTAACGGGGTAGTTGAAGAGCATGAAGGGATGGTAAGTGTTAATCAACATTTACCGATTGTTGGAGATGTCGGCATTGAAACCGGAAATATTGAATTTAATGGTTCTGTCTCGATTAAAGGAACAGTCCAGCCAGGTTTTTCGGTGACTGCAAATGGCGATATTTCAATCGAACATCCGGAAGGTGTATCCGGCGCAAAACTGATTAAGTCCTTAAACGGGGATATTTTTATTCGTGGAGGTATCTTCGGATTAGGCGAAACACAAGTAGAAGCTGCCGGTGATATATTCGTTAAACATATAAATGATGCCCATTTGGTCGCAGGTCGAAATCTGAATATTGGATTTTATTCATTAGGTTCTAATTTATGTGCGCATTCCATATCGGTCGATGAACGAAAAGGGAAAATCATTGGGGGAACTGCAATCGCAAAAAGCACAATCGTTGCGGCATTTACAGGAAACCGATTGGAAAGACCGACTGAACTCATCATCAATAGCATAAACAAAGCGGAAAGTCTTGAGGGCATTCAATTCAAGGCATCGCTGCTAAAATCAATGCAGGAAGACATCGTGCATCTTGAGTCACAAATAGAACGCATCGTTCCCGTTATACATACGTTAACACAACGACAAACGGAAGCACTGGAGCTAACAAAGCAAAAGCACGCTTCCAATAAAGAAACAGCGCTGAATTTAGATCGGGAAATTAAACAGTTAATGAGCGATTTGCGCAAAGTTAGTAAAGCAGAGATACATGTAACGAAAGAAGCATATCCTGGTACATATATACAGATCGGCAAAAAGTCCACTGTTTTGACGTCTACAACGAATGGACGATTTTTAATAGAAAATGGAGAGTTGAATGTATAATGAATAACATACCCATTTTTGCCCACCGTGGGGCATCGAGCTTTCACTTGGAAAATACGTTTGCTGCCTTTAAAAAGGCGAAAGAACTTGGGGCGGATGGCATTGAACTGGATCTCCAAGTTTCAAATGATGGGATTTTAGTCGTGTTTCATGACAATGACTTAAAGAGACTTGCCGGCATTAACAAAATGGTTAATCAGTGCTCCTATGACGAACTGATCCACTACAAATTAGGACCGCGGTTTAAAAGGTTGTTTCGCCGTGACCACATGGTTGCTTTTGCCGACGTACTGGAGTGGGCGAATGCCGAAAATATAGCGTTGAATGTGGAGCTGAAAGAGTCGCTGTTAACGAACGAGCATGTGCTGAAGGAATTACTGCAAACGATTACTTTACCTGAAAACAGCCACTTCTCGTCATTCCATGAATCTTTGCTAAGAATTGTGAAAGAGATTCGACCGGATATCGAAACAGGGTATATCATTACGAAAAAATTCTATTGGGCCACATTGGCGGAGCAAAATTTTTTCGATGCAATCCATGCACATAAACGTTACTATAAAGGTGAATATTTAGAAGCTTGTAAAACGGCCAATATTGGAATGCGTTTTTATGCAATCCAGGGAAATGAATCCTTTTTGAAAAATCCGCATTCTATCGTAAAAGGGTGGATCACTGATTTTCCGGATTTAGTTCAGCAAGCCCAAATAAATTCCTGAATTAGTACCCGATTTGTTTATACCTTAATAATTTTGCGGCATAGTACAATTCCCTTACTTTTCCGGAAAGAAAAATTAACTGAATAAACGAAAAAAATCAAATTTCTCATTTAAAAGAAATTTGATTTTTTATTAGGATATTATTTCTGCCAACGCTCTGATACCTTACCGCGCTTTCGATCGCGATAAAGTAAAAAGCCTGCAAAAAATAAAAACGAAACGGCAAAAAAGATGGCACCAACAACGAATTGCAACCAAATCCACGGAAATGGTGAAATTAAAATACCGAATAATGTATCTCGCATAAATTTTATCCCGGCTGCCATTAAAATTGCGGGAATGACTAGTACGATAAATGCAGCCATACGTGCCATTTACATTCCTCCTCCAGACAGAAAACAGTGATTGGAACATTGTCACCGATTATTTTAGTATCACTTAATTTTACAATGCAGGCAGAGAAAGTCAATAATCGGGTATAGAATCATAGAATGGAAATAAGGGAAGAGTTCAGTAATACATAAAACATTATATCAAAATAATTTTTAATGGCATATAATTACCCGTTTTAAAGGGGGATTTTCGGTTAAAAATTGTCCGAATATTCTAATTTAAGTCAAATTAGGGATTTCTAGTTGCATCCTTTTAGATTTATAAGTATTGTAAAAATAACGATAATAAAATTATACAAATTTGAGTATTTATTATCTTTAATTGACAGAAATTAATAATATACGAGAAAGTAAGCGCTTTCTTGAGTGGAGGGGTATAGTGTTATGGAAATTTTCAAGTACATGCAGAAATATGATTTTGAACAGGTAGTCTTTTGCCAAGATGAGGCATCGGGGTTAAAAGCGGTAATTGCTATTCATGATACAACATTGGGTCCAGCTCTTGGGGGTTCGCGCATGTGGACATATGCCTCAGAGGAAGCGGCTATTGAAGATGCACTTCGTCTAGCACGCGGTATGACTTATAAAAATGCGGCGGCAGGCTTAAATTTAGGTGGCGGTAAAACAGTTATTATTGGTGATCCGTTCAAGGATAAAAATGAAGAAATGTTCCGTGCATTGGGACGTTTCATTCAAGGTTTGAATGGTCGATATATTACGGCGGAAGATGTTGGTACAACGGTTGCCGATATGGATTTGATCCACGAAGAAACAAATTATGTAACAGGTATTTCGCCGGCATTCGGAAGCTCAGGCAATCCATCGCCAATTACAGCGTATGGTGTATTTTTAGGAATGAAGGCAGCAGCGAAAGAAGCGTTTGGTGACGATTCACTTGCAGGCCGTAAAGTAGCGGTTCAAGGTCTTGGGAATGTCGCGTACACTTTATGTGAATACTTGCATAAAGAAGGAGCGAAACTAATCGTAACGGACATTAATCAGCAGGCAATCGACCGTGTCGTTGCGGACTTTGGAGCGGTAGCTGTAGCACCTGACGAGATTTACGCACAAGATGTAGACATTTTCTCACCATGTGCTCTTGGCGCAATTGTTAATGATCAGACGATTCCGACGTTCAAAGCGAAAGTTATCGCCGGATCTGCAAACAATCAGCTGGCCGAATCAAGACATGGTAAAGTACTGCATGATTTAGGAATTGTGTATGCACCGGATTACGTGATTAATGCAGGCGGTGTTATTAACGTAGCAGATGAGTTATACGGCTATAATCGCGAGCGCGCCATGAAACGCGTTGAAACGATCTACACAAGTCTGGAAAAGATTTTTGCAATTTCAAAAGAAGAAGATATACCAACTTATTTAGCGGCAAACCGTTTAGCGGAAGAGCGTATTGCTCGTGTAGCGAAATCCCGCAGTCAGTTCCTTCAAAACGAAAAAAATATTTTAAACGGCCGCTAATACGCGTTACCGAAAGAAGTAATTGATTTTGTAACTGGAAAAAGGGGTGTCGGTTATGGCGAAAGATTATGATGTCGTTATTTTAGGCGGAGGCACGGGCGGTTATGTAGCCGCGATTCGTGCCTCTCAGCTCGGATTGAAAACGGCAATCGTCGAAAAAAATAAAATGGGGGGTACATGCCTGCATGCGGGATGTATTCCGACTAAAGCATTGCTCCGAAGTGCTGAAGTATATGTGCAATCGAAAAAGGCACTTGATTTTGGGGTGGAAGTGAACGATGTCAAAATCGACTTTGAACGTGTCCAACAAAGAAAGGCTACCGTAGTAGATAAACTTTACAAAGGTGTCCAGCATTTGATGAAAAAAGGAAAAATCGATGTGTATGACGGTTTTGGCCGCATTTTAGGGCCATCAATATTCTCGCCGATGCCAGGTACGATTTCGGTGGAGATGAACGACGGTACAGAAAATGAAATGCTTGTGCCGCAAAATGTCATCATTGCGACGGGTTCTCGTCCCCGAACATTGGATGGATTGAAGGTTGATGGGAAAAAGGTGTTCACATCAGATGAATTTCTGACGATCGAAAAACTTCCGAAGTCAGCCATTATTATCGGTGGCGGCGTAATTGGTGTCGAATGGGCGTCGATGCTTACTGATTTCGATGTCGAAGTCACGATTATCGAGTTGGGTGACCGCCTGTTGCCGACCGAAGATGCAGCCATTTCCGCAGAGATGCTGAAATCTTTGAAAAAGCGCGGTGTTAATGTTCATTTCAATGTCAAACTCGATCCGTCAGCAATCGATACAAAAGAAGATGTGACGCTTCAAGTGAATGATGAAACCATTTCAGCTGAAGCACTTTTACTATCAGTCGGAAGGGTAGCGAACACATCAAACATCGGTTTGGAAAACACGGAAATCGAACTGGACAAAGGATATATTTCAGTAAACGAACATTTCCAGACGAAAGAACGTCATATATATGCTATAGGAGACGTGATCGGAGGCATGCAGTTGGCACATGTCGCTTCACATGAAGGGATTCGTGCTGTCGAGCATATTGCGGGACAGAATTCGATTCCAATGCATTATGCCAATATTGCACGAGGCGTCTACAGTAATCCGGAAGTCGCAAGTGTCGGCCTGACGGAAGAACAAGCAAAAAATAACGGCTATAAAGTTGTTACAACAACATTCCCGTTTAAAGCGATCGGTAAAGCGATTGTATATGGTGAAACAGCAGGCTTTGTGAAAGTAGTTGCGGATGAAAGCTCGAACGATGTTGTCGGCGTCCATTTGATCGGACCGCATGCAACGGATCTGATTTCCGAAGCTGCACTTGGCTTGTTTTTAAATGCCTCACCATGGGAAGTTGGACAGATGGTGCATTTGCATCCTTCGTTAAGCGAAATCATCGGGGAAGCCGCGCTGGCGATTGAAGGCAAAGCAATTCATTTTTAACAGTGACAAGGGGGTATTTTATGACGGACACTAATATTACACATGAACAATTGGGATTGACGAATGAAGATGTACTGAAAATGTACGAAACAATGCTGATGGCACGCCGTATTGATGAGCGGATGTGGCTGTTGAACCGTGCAGGCAAAATACCATTTGTTATTTCATGCCAAGGACAGGAGGCGGCTCAAGTAGGTGCTGCCTTTGCCCTTGATCATACAAAGGATTATATTGCCCCGTATTATCGTGATATGGGGGTTGTCCTTCATTTTGGGATGACGGCAAAGGATTTAATGCTTTCGGCATTTGCGAAAGCGGAAGATCCGAACTCCGGCGGGCGTCAAATGCCGGGGCATTTCGGACAAAAGAAAAATCGTATACTTACGGGTTCTTCTCCTGTAACGACACAAGTACCGCACGCGGTCGGTGTCGCACTTGCAGGAAAAATGCAGCAAAAGGACTTTATCACATTTGTAACACTCGGTGAAGGATCGTCAAACCAAGGGGACTTCCATGAAGGAGCAAACTTTGCGGGTGTGCATAAACTGCCGGTTATTATCATGGTAGAAAACAACCAATATGCAATTTCTGTTCCGGTTGAGCGTCAACTGGGCTGTGCACAAGTATCAGACCGTGCAATCGGCTACGGGATGCCTGGTGTAACGGTAGACGGCAAAAACCCGCTGGAAGTATACAAAGTGGTGAAAGAAGCGGCTGATCGAGCACGTCGCGGTGAAGGGCCTTCACTGATCGAAACGGTTTCGTTCCGACTGACAGCCCATTCTTCGGATGATGATGATCGTCAATATCGTACAGCTGAGGATATTGCAGAAGGAAAAGCAAAAGACCCGATTATTTTATTTGAAACATACTTAAAAGACAACGGGATAGCGGACGATGCGCTATTGGAAGAAATGAATAAAAAAATTATGGATACTGTCAATGAAGCGACAGATTATGCAGAAAATGCAGCCTATGCCTCGCCAGAACATGCATTGCGTTTTGTGTATGCGGAAGGAGAAGATGCGTAATGCCGGTAATTTCTTATATTGATGCGATTAACTTAGCGATGAAAGAAGAAATGGAGCGAGATGACCGCGTCTTCGTATTAGGTGAAGATGTCGGGTTAAAAGGCGGCGTGTTCAAAGCGACAACGGGCCTGTATGACCAGTTCGGCGAAGCGCGTGTACTGGATACACCGTTAGCGGAAAGTGCGATTGCCGGTGTTGCAATCGGTGCAGCGATGTACGGCATGCGCCCGATTGCTGAAATGCAGTTTGCGGACTTTATCATGCCTGCTGTAAACCAGATTGTTTCGGAAGCGGCAAAAATCCGTTACCGTTCCAACAATGACTGGAGCTGTCCATTAGTTGTGCGCGCGCCATTTGGTGGGGGGATTCATGGTGCCCTTTATCATTCACAATCGGTTGAAGCAATGTTTGCAGGGACACCAGGATTGAAGATTGTCATTCCGTCAACACCATATGACGCGAAAGGACTGTTGAAAGCAGCTATTCGCGATCCGGATCCTGTACTGTTTTTCGAACATAAACGTGCATACCGCCTTATTAAAGGGGAAGTGCCGACAGATGATTATACATTGCCGATCGGAAAAGCCGATGTGAAGCGTGAAGGTGATGATGTAACGGTCATTACGTACGGCCTTGCAGTGCATTTTGCATTACAGGCAGCAGAACGCCTTGCAAAAGACGGCATCGAAACGCATATTTTAGATTTGCGTACCGTTTACCCGTTGGATCAGGAAGCTATTATTGAAGCGGCAAGAAAAACAGGAAAAGTCCTTCTAATTACAGAGGATAACAAAGAGGGCAGCATTCTCGGTGAAGTGGCAGCCATTATTGCAGAGCATTGCCTATTTGAACTGGATGCACCGATCAAGCGTCTCGCAGGTCCGGATGTACCTGCAATGCCATACGCACCAACAATGGAAAAGTTCTTCATGATTAATCCTGACAAAGTAGAAAAAGCAATTCGCGAACTCGCTGAATTCTAGTTAATAGAATTGGGTTGTATAAGAATCCTAAATAAACAGCAGAGGCCTATTAGTTAAAGGGGGATTGTTAAATGACAATTCAAAATATCGTCATGCCGCAACTTGGAGAAAGCGTGACAGAAGGTAAGATTGAACGCTGGCTTGTCCAAGTGGGAGATAAAGTAAACAAATATGATCCATTAGCAGAAGTAACAACAGATAAAGTAAGTGCCGAAATCCCTTCATCGTTTGCAGGGGTAATTACAGAGTTAATCGCAAACGAAGGCGAAACATTGCCGGTAGGCGCAGTTGTATGCACCATCGAAGTGGAAGGCTCTGAAATGCCGCCAGCACCGGCGGAAAAGAAGTCGAATGTCAGCTCGGCAATTCTTAATGCCGGTACACAGAAAAAAGAAGAAGAAAAACCGGCAGTGAAAAAAGAAGAAAAACCGGTGCGCACAGAACGCAAGCCTGGTCGTTTTTCTCCTGCTGTTTTAGCATTGGCAAACGAACATGATGTCGACTTGGCACAAATTACAGGCACAGGTGCAGGCAATCGAATCACAAGAAAAGATGTTGAAGCTTATGTTGCTGCAGGGAAGCCGACAAGTCAGGATATTTCGAATGACGAGCAACCAACAGCATTCACGGAGCCAAAACAAGAGTCGTCTTCACAAGCCCCAGCACAAGGCACAACTCAGGCACCGGCATCTTCATCCCAGCCAAAACAGGAAATTCCTGTTGCTGCCGGAGATATTGAAATTCCGGTTACGCAAGTGCGTAAAGCGATTGCGAAAAATATGCTGCGCAGCACACATGAAATTCCGCATGCGTGGATGATGATGGAAGTTGATGTAACAGAGCTTGTTGAATACCGCGACAGCATAAAAGAAGATTTCAAGAAAAAAGAAGGTTTCAACCTGACGTATTTTGCATTCTTCCTAAAAGCGGTCTCCCAGGCGCTAAAAGAATTCCCGATCATCAATTCGGTTTGGGCTGAAGACAAGATCATTCAGAAAAAAGATATTAATTTATCGATTGCCGTAGCAACCGATGATGCATTATTCGTACCGGTCATCAAAAATGTCGATGAAAAATCGATTAAAGGCATTGCGAAGGAAATTCACGAATATGCACATCTTGTACGCAACGGGAAACTGAAAATGGAGCATATGCAAGGTGGTACATTTACGGTCAACAATACCGGATCATTTGGTTCTGTTCAGTCAATGGGCATTATCAATCATCCGCAGGCAGCGATTTTGCAGGTGGAAAGTATTGTAAAAAGACCTGTAATAGTACAGGGTAATATGATTGCTCCACGCTCTATGGTGAATTTATGTTTATCTTTGGACCATAGAATTTTAGATGGCATGATTTGTGGTAAATTCTTATCTCGTGTGAAAGAAATTCTCGAAAATGTCGATAAACAGAAGATGTCAGTCTACTGAAAATGCCGTGAAAGCCTATGAAATAAGGCTTTCACGTTTTTTTTCTCTTTATTGTCAGAACATTCTCGTGTAAACTATAGTACAGAAATATAACAAGGGGGGAAGCTACTTAGCGACCACATGTCAATGAATATGAAAGAGATCGAATTTCAAACAGCCAGCTATGAGCAGTGGAAGGAAGAAGCGGTAAAAGCATTAAAAGGAAAACCGTTTGAATCCTTATTTACAAAGACAATTGAAAATATCACGCTTGACCCACTTTATACAGAAGAAAGCTTAATCGAAAAATTGGGAGACCAACTGGAGAAACAAGTATCTACAATCCGTTCTTTAACAAAACAGACAAGCTTCACTGTTGCACAGCAAATCGCCGGCGATGATGCAGTCAGCTTTTTTGCCAATATCGAGGAAAGCTTATCACGCGGCAATGAAATGATTACGATCAACAGCCCGGTTGCATTTGACTGGTCTGAACAGGACAGCGAAAAACTCGCTTCTTATTTATCGGAAAATTCATTTAAATTTACTGTCGCTTCTGCTGAAGATGCAGTGCTGGATGTATTCAACTATATTGACGAGGCTAAACGCAATGACGTTGTAGGCTATATTGTTTCACCTGAAACAGTAGTATTGGCTGACTATCCAAACGTCCGCACGTTTGGTGCAAATACGATTCCGTTCCATAATGACGGCGCAAATGCGGTACAAGAGCTTGCGATTGCGCTTGCACAAGCAGCTAAGCTTGCCAATACGGTAGAAGATTTTAAAGCATTTGAACAGAAGTTTTTCGTACAGTTCGCTGTCGATACACAATTCTTTGCAGAAGTCGCAAAACTTCGTGCCTTCAAAGTAATATGGAAAGCGTTTGCTTCAGCATTCGGCAATGAAGCAAGTGCTGTACCGGTCGTAGTGGAAACTTCGGTGCGCAGCTTCTCGAAATATGATGTGTATGTAAACTTATTACGTGCAGGCAATGAAGCGTTCTCGGCAGCAATCGGCGGTGCAGATGTTATTACAGTACATCCGCATGATGCATTGACAGGTGTTTCGGGGCAGTCGGTCCGAATTGCTCGTAATGTTTCCCTTGTTACGAAAGAAGAGTCGCATGTAACAAATGTCATCGATCCATCAGGCGGTTCGTACTTTATCGAATCATTAACAGCAGACTATGTTAAAGAAGCATGGGCACTGTTTTTGGAAATCGAAATTGCCGGCGGACTGGAAGCATACGGTATCAGTGCACAAATTGAGGAAGTATATCAGGCGCGCATGAAACAAGTGGAAACACGCAAGCATTCACTGATCGGTACAAATATTTATGCAAATCCGCAAGATACAGTAGCAACAACTGAAAATGCTCAGTTTGCAGATGTGAAACGTCTTGCCGTTCCATTTGAAAACTTGCGTGCTACTTATGCACAAACTGGAATCAAGACAGCGATTTTAACATTCGGCGAACTGAAAAACTACAAGCCGCGAGCAGATTTTGTACAAGGATTCTTCGCAACAGCAGGCGTTGTAGCATATCAAACAGCAGGATTCCAAACAATTGAGGATGCAACAACTTGGCTGGCAAGTGCCGACTATGACTATGTAGTCGTAGCTGCAACAGATGAAGATACAAAAGCGATTATGCCGGCATTACTTGAAAACAAAAAACAATCGGTTGTATTGGATGCAGCAGGTAAATATAAAGAAGATGAAGCGGCATGGACTGCAAACGGCTTGAACGGCTTTATCTATGCAGGTCAGAATATCGCCCGCAAGCTGTCGGATGTCGTGATGAGCGTGAAGGGGGTACAACAATGAGTAAAGCAAATTTCGCAACGGTTGTCATTGAAGATGTATTAAAACAAGAGCAACTTACTTCTACAGGCTCGTACGTGACAAATGAAGGCATCGAAGTGAATTCTGTCTACAATAAAGAAGATATTCAGAACGCAAAACATTTAAAAGATGTGGCTGGTATTGCACCAAATACTCGTGGTCCATATCCGACAATGTATGTAGCGCGTCCATGGACAGTGCGTCAATATGCAGGTTTCTCGACTGCGGAAGAATCAAATGCTTTCTACCGTCGTAACTTGGCAATGGGTCAAAAAGGTCTTTCAGTAGCATTCGACTTGGCAACACACCGCGGTTATGACTCGGATCACCCACGCGTAACAGGGGATGTCGGAAAAGCGGGCGTTGCGATCGATTCGGTTGAAGATGCGAAAATTCTGTTCGACGGCATTCCACTTGATCAAATGTCGGTATCGATGACGATGAACGGCGCGGTTTTACCGATTCTTGCATTCTACATCGTTGCAGCAGAAGAGCAGGGGGTATCGCCTGATAAATTGGCCGGTACGATCCAAAACGACATTTTAAAAGAATACATGGTACGTAACACATATATTTACCCACCGGCAATGTCGATGAAAATCATTGCAGACATTTTTGAGTATACGGCGAAATTCATGCCGAAATTCAACTCGATTTCCATTTCGGGTTACCATATTCAAGAAGCGGGTGCGACAAATGATATCGAGCTTGCCTATACATTGGCAGACGGTCTTGAATATGTACGTACAGGTTTAAAAGCGGGCATTGATATTGATGCATTTGCACCGCGTTTATCGTTCTTCTGGGCGATCGGCATGAACTATTACATGGAAGTTGCGAAAATGCGTGCAGCACGCCGTATTTGGGCACAAATGATGTCTACATTCAATCCGAAAAACTCGAAGTCTCTTGCACTGCGTACACACTCGCAAACTTCAGGCTGGAGTTTAACAGAGCAAGATCCGTTCAATAACGTAACTCGTACATTGATCGAAGCAAACGCGGCAGCGATGGGTCATACACAGTCACTTCATACGAACGCACTGGATGAGGCCATTGCTTTACCGACAGACTTCTCGGCTCGTATTGCACGTAATACACAGTTATTCCTGCAGGAAGAAACAGGAATGACAAAAGTAATCGATCCATGGGGCGGCTCGTACTATGTTGAAAAACTGACAGAAGAGCTGACAGAAAAAGCATGGGCATTAATCGAAGAAATCGAAGCGCTTGGAGGAATGGCAAAAGCGATCGAGACAGGACTTCCAAAAATGAAAGTTGAAGAAGCAGCGGCTAAACGCCAGGCGAAAATCGATTCAAAAACAGAAACGATTGTCGGCGTAAACAAATACCGTCTTGCTGAAGAAGATCCAATCGACATTTTGGATATCGACAATGCGATCGTACGCGAATCACAAATTGCACGTCTTGAAAAAATGAAGGCAACACGTGATGAAGCGGAAGTACAGAAACATTTAGCACGTTTAACAAAAGCGGCTGAAGACGGCTCTGAAAACTTATTGGCTGTTGCGGTGGATGCGGCAAGAGCACGTGCATCCCTTGGTGAAATCTCGGATGCGATTGAAGCAGTATCTGGCCGTCATAAAGCGATAATCCGTTCAATTTCAGGTGTCTACTCTGCAAACTTCTCGGACGATGAAATGATTTCAGAAGTGAAGCAAATGACAGAAGACTTCCTGGAAGCAGAAGGTCGCCGTCCACGTATTTTAGTGGCGAAGATGGGACAAGACGGACATGACCGCGGTGCGAAGGTTGTTGCAACCGGCTATGCGGACTTAGGTTTTGATGTCGATATTTCTCCATTGTTCATGACACCGGAAGAAACAGCGCAAATGGCAAATGAAAACGACGTACACTGTATCGGAGTATCTTCTTTAGCGGCGGGTCATAAAACATTAGTGCCTGAACTTGTAGCTGAATTGAAGAAATTAGGTCGCGAGGACATCATTGTCATCTGCGGCGGTGTAATCCCGGCCCAGGACTATGATTATCTGTATAAAGCAGGTGCAGCGGCGATCTTCGGACCAGGTACTGTAATTCCGGTATCGGCAATCCGTATTATTGAAGAAATTTATAAAAAGTTAGGTTATGAGGAAGTGGCAGAGTAGTGATGCCACAAGACGAGAAGAGCGCTTTATTTGTCATGGATGGTGTGAAGGGTGGTCATGATGGTATGAGCTATTCAAACCCGAAAAAGTTCCGGAAAAAAAAGCAGGATACACTTGATCTACAGACGCTGGCAGGCGAAGTACGTGCGGGTAACCGTACTTCGCTCGCAAAAGCGATAACACTCATTGAAAGCTCGAATAATGCCCATAAGGAAGAAGCACAGAAGCTGCTGCAGGAGTTATTGCCATATACGGGCAATTCAATCCGAATTGGCATTACCGGTGTACCGGGTGCCGGGAAAAGTTCATTTATCGAAGCATTCGGTACGATGCTGTGCAAAATGGGCAAGCGCGTTGCGGTTCTTGCAATCGACCCGAGCTCATCACTTTCAGGGGGCAGTATTTTAGGGGACAAAACACGGATGGAAGAACTGGTACGCCAGGAAAATGCTTTTGTCCGTCCATCACCGAGTGCCGGTACATTGGGCGGTGTCCATAAAAAATCCCGTGAAACGATGCTGTTATGCGAAGCGGCAGGCTATGACGTCATTTTGATTGAAACAGTCGGTGTCGGTCAAAGTGAAACATATGTACGCGGCATGGTCGACTTCTTTCTGCTATTAGTCTTAACAGGTGCCGGAGATGAGCTACAAGGGATGAAGAAAGGCATTATGGAGCTTGCTGACGGCATTATCGTCCATAAAGCGGACGGGGACAATGTACGCCCTGCACGCCGGACAATGCAGGAATACAAGCAGATTCTTCATTTCCTTCAGCCGTCCACTCCTGGCTGGCTCAGTACGTCACTGACCGTATCGTCCCTTGAAAAAACGGGGCTCGACAAAGTATGGGATATGCTGATGGAGTTTGAGCAGACGATTAAACAGACGAATTATTGGACGATACGTCGCCATGAACAGACGCGCGACTGGTTCCATACGATGATTACCGATCATTTAATCGACTCGTTCTATCAAAATCCTGAACGTAAAAAGCAGGTCCGGTCACTTGAGGAAGAAATATTGCATGGACAGCTAACGGTTACACAAGGGGTTAATGCATTATTTAATGAGAAAAATGAAGGTAAATGATAATCAAGAGTCTTTGCACATCTATCGTAACCTTGCTATGATAAAAAGGAACATAGAAAGGGGCTAAAAAGCTTATGAACATGGATTATGATTTATTTATGCAACAAATTACAACGACTGCACGTGCAGAGATGGAAGCAGCAGGTTATGAACAACTGCGCACTCCGGAAGATGTGGAAGCAGCGTTTGCTCGTAAAGGAACAACTCTTGTTATGGTGAATTCTGTATGTGGTTGTGCTGGCGGTATTGCACGTCCTGCAGCAACACATGCTGTACATTACGATAAGCGTCCTGACCATTTAGTAACAGTATTTGCCGGTCAAGATAAAGAGGCAACAGCAGCTGCACGTTATTATTTCGGTGAAGATCACATCCCATCATCACCATCATTCATTTTATTGAAAGATGGACAAGTTGTAGGAGAAGTCGGCCGCTTTGAAATCGAAGGACATGACCCAATGAGTGTTGTAACAAACCTTCAAGGTCACTTCGAGGAAAACTGCGAAGAAATCTAATACTACAAGAGTTATTGTGTAACGGGTGCGTATTGAACGTACCCGCTGCACACCTATAACGGGGGAGTTCAACCGATATGAAGAAATTTTCAATCGGCTATCGTACATTAAAAACAGCCATTGGTGCTGCTGTTGCGATAGCAATTGCCCAATATTTTGATTTGCAGTTTTTCACGGCAGCTGGTATTCTGACGATTTTAAGCATTCAACCAACAAAACGTAAATCTCTCCATGCAGTGTATACCCGGATTGTTTCAACATTTATCGGGATCGCTTATGCATTTATATTTTTCGAAATATTCGGTTATTCGCCGGTTGTTTTGGGGATTGTTATGATTCTTTTCATTCCGACAATTGTTTCACTGAAAGTTGTGGAAGGTTTTATCTCCAGTTCGGTCATTATGATGCACATTTATTTGACTGCCAATTTTACGGTCGATTTGCTAATTAATGAATTTTGCTTAATGGCAATCGGTTATGGGGTTGGGTTAGTCGTAAATATGTACATGCCGGATATCCAGCAGGGCCTGTATTATCACCGCGAAAAATTGGAGTCGCTATTGAAGAAAATTCTTGCGGAAATCGCCGGATATTTGAGAGATGGCGATACATTATGGGACGGTCATGAACTGATTGAGATGGCAAAAGTGGTCGAGGCAGGAAAAGCGCTGGCATTCCAGGATGTTGAAAACCACGTGACTCGTAAGGAAAATACATTTTATCTGTATTTTGATATGCGTGAAAGACAGCTGGAAATTATCGAGCGGGTTTTGCCGAAAATTACGACACTGCCGGTGATGACCGAGCAGGCTACATTAATTGCAGCTTTTATTGAGGACTTGAGCGAGAACGTCCACTCGGGAAATACGGCAAGCCGCTTTTTGGAAAAGCTCGACAAAGTAAAAGAAGAGTTCGCCAAAATGCCATTGCCAAATGATCACGAAACATTCCTCGCAATGGCCGCATTGTACCAGTTCATCGAAGAAATGGATGAATACCTGGTCATCAAGCAATCGTTCAGGGGGATGAAATAATACGGAACAGGGTGGCGGAACCGTCCGACCCTTCATTCCAATCAACTTCAGAAACCGGAGTAAATAAAAAAATGGATGCATAGACATCCATTACATAATTGCTGCGACACCCATTGCAACAGTTGAGATTAACATGATAACAACCATTGAATAAACGACTATTTTTTGAAACTTTTTGTTGCTCATTCTTTTCGCTCCTTCAATATGAACTAGTACTAGTTTATCAAATTTGAAGGAATTCTCAAGTACCTTGGATTTTACATTTTCGAAATTTTAAAATTTTTATTCAAAAGGGAGTCAGTACCGTGGAAAAAGTGGATCATATCGGCATTGCCGTACGTAATATCGAAGAACGTATTACATATTACACAGAAACGTTAGGCTTGAAATTATTAAAGATGGAAGAAGTAGAATCTCAGCAAGTAAAAGTTGCTTTTATCGATGCAGGCAACGTAAAAATTGAGCTGCTTGAGCCAATGAGTGAAAAGAGCGCAATCCACGGCTTTTTGGAAAAGCGCGGAGAAGGCATTCACCATGTTGCATTCGGTGTAACAGGTATTCGCGAGCGCATGGCTGAACTTCGTGAGAAAGGTGTACGACTATTATCGGAAGAGCCAGGCCCAGGTGCTGGCGGCGCGGAAGTAGCATTTTTACACCCGAAAGACTCATATGGTGTACTTTATGAATTATGCGATAAAAGCGGAAAAGGGGATAAATAACGATGACAACGACGACAGTAACTCCAGATATGTTTGATAAAATTAATGAGCTTTATGACCGTAAAGAAGCGATCCAGCTTGGTGGCGGGGATGCGCGTATCGAAAAGCAGCATGAAAAAGGGAAAATGACTGCCCGTGAACGTATTGATATGTTATTGGATGAAGGGTCATTCGTTGAAATCAATCCTTTCATCACACACCGTACTGTTGATTTCGGTATGGACAAACTGGAAGGCCCTGGTGACGGCGTAGTTACTGGTTTCGGTAAAATCAATGGGCGTAATGTGTATTTATTTGCACAGGACTTCACAGTATTCGGTGGTGCGCTTGGTGAAATGCACGCGAAAAAAATCGCAGCAGTAATGGATTTGGCAGCGAAAAACGGTACGCCGTTTATCGGCATTAACGATTCAGGCGGGGCGCGTATTCAAGAAGGTGTATTATCACTTGACGGGTACGGTCACATCTTCTACCGTAACTCAATCTATTCAGGTGTAATTCCGCAAATCTCGGTAATTATGGGACCTTGTGCGGGTGGTGCTGTTTATTCACCAGCGATTACAGACTTTATTTTAATGGTTGATAAAACATCCCAAATGTTCATTACAGGTCCTAAAGTAATTGAAACAGTTACAGGCGAGAAAATTTCGGCAGAAGGTCTTGGCGGTTCTAAAGTGCATAACGCGACTTCAGGGAATGCCCACTTCCGTGCTGAAAACGAAGAAGCTGCCATTGCACAAATTCAGCAATTACTTTCTTACTTACCACAGAACAACAGGGAAAAAGCACCGAAACAAGCTGCTCCTGAAGGCGATAACTTCCGTTCAGAACTTGTTGATGTTGTGCCGATCGACCAAACAAAATCTTATGATGTTCGTAAAGTAGTAGAACAAGTAGTTGATGAAGGTTCATTCATGGAAGTGCAAAAAGAATTCGCGAAAAATATCGTTGTTGGTTTTGCACGTATCGCGGGCGAATCAGTTGGTCTAGTATGTAACCAGCCGAAGTTCCTTGCTGGCGGATTGGATATCGATTCATCTGATAAATTAGCACGTTTCGTGCGTACTTGTGACGCATTCAATGTGCCTGTCATTACATTTGAGGACGTATCCGGTTTCTTCCCGGGTGTTAAACAGGAACACGGCGGGATTATCCGTCACGGTGCGAAAATCCTTTATGCTTACTCTGAAGCAACTGTACCGAAAATTACAGTCATTTTACGTAAAGCATACGGTGGTGCGTACGTAGCATTGAACTCGAAAGCAATTGGCGCGGACTTAGTATTTGCTTGGCCGAATGCTGAAATCGCTGTAATGGGTGCTGCTGGTGCGGCAAACATTATTCATGCAGGTGAAATTGCGAAGTCGGCTGATCCGGAAGCAACACGTGCAGCGAAAATTGAAGAATACAAAGAAAAATTCGCTAATCCTTATGTAGCGGCATCACGCGGTATGGTTGACGATGTTATCGATCCACGTGAAACACGTATTAAGCTGATCCAGGCATTGGATATGCTTTCAACAAAGCAGGAAGACCGTCCATACAAAAAGCACGGAAATATTCCGCTATAATTTTTAATTAAAATACACTAAGAAACATCTCTTGAATGATTGACAATCCAATCATTTTTGAGGTGTTTTTTTAGTTCAGGCTATAATAATTTTAAACAAAACAGTTTGTAATACAAAAAAATTATCAAAAATTACTGACCATTAAATTGTAAATCCTCCTTTTTTATTATAGTGAAATTTACGAGAAGCCATTATGCTATTTAAAGAGAAATTCTAGGAGGATAAATGCATGAAGGAAATCAATCAACTACAAAGAGCAATTGATTTAAGGAGTGAGGGGGAATTACGACAATCCAACCAACAATTATTGAGTTTGGTTGAACAACATCCGAAAGATGGCTATGTAAATTATCAGTGTGCATGGAGCTATGATATGCTAGGAGAAGAGTCCAAAGCTGTACCGTACTATGAAAAGGCGATTCAAGGTAATTTGAAAGAAGAAGATTTAGCGAATGCTTATTTAGGTCTCGGCAGTACATACAGAACACTGGGAGAATACGAAAGTTCAAAACATACACTTGAAGAAGGGCTGGAGAAGTTTCCGCACAATTTAGCCATTCAAGTATTTTATGCCATGACGCTGTTTAACTTGAATGAACATGAGCGTTCACTGGAGCTTCTATTGAAAAACTTAGCGACTACTTCATCTGACCCTCAAATTCAGAAATACAAAAATGCGATAAATTTTTATAGTGATAAATTAAATGAAGTGTGGAAATGAATGCGCATTTCATTGCAGAAAACTTTTAGGGTGGTCGGCAACACAATGAAAATAATTAAAATTGTAAACTGCATCCTCTATACGGCGATGGTCAGCCTGATCGGCTACAGCTGTTATTTCCTATCAATGTTGTTTATCATGGGGATGCTGTTTACCGCTGCTGATGCTCCACCCGGAGACATTTCAAATTCAGGCAGGCTGCTGACCATTGCCTTTCAAGCTTTTGGAACGTTAATTGCGCTATTTGTTTACAGTCTCATTCACTGGACCATTGCATCGCTTTTAAAAATACCGTTTCCAAAGGGATTTGTGCTTATTTTGAACGGGATCATTATCAGTTTGGTCGTTGGTGCATTAATCGTAAAATTCATTATGATCGACGGCAGTTCTTTATAAAATTATTCCACCGCATTAAGATTGAATGCTGCATGCTGTTTATTCGGTTCCTTTTCATACGGGTGCTCGTGCTCGGCAAACAGAAAGATTGCCCCAAGTTCAATGCCATGCCCGTAATGGGCGGTTTCTTCCGGAGTGAGATGCAAAATACGCAAGCTCACTTCATAAACATTTTGACGCGTCACAAAGCTGATGAGCTGGTCGAGCCAGTTGCCGGCAAGGTGGACTTGAATGTCGGTATACATTTTCAGAGATTGTAACGGGTGAAGATCTTTTGAAAACACATGGATTTCATGCTCGGAAAAACCGTGCCCTCTAATCATGTTCAGCTTTGTCATAGCTTCCTCAACACTGTACACTAAAGCGATTTCACGTCGGTACTCCATCATGATCACCTCTTTTTTTTATTGTAATGCAAATATTATTCAGATGGTAGTGATTGAAAACAATCGTGCCTTAATACAATTACAAAATGCAGAAAATTCGAAACTTATCCAGTATCTAATCCGTAGAACATGAAAAGGGAGGTTTTACTGATGGGGAACTATTCCATTCGTGATTTTGTCAACAAGACGCAGCAAGACCAGAATGAAAATGATTATTTTGAATTGGAAACCGATCGTGTACTTGAAGTAAATCTGAACGGGGAAGTATGGTCGAAAATGGGCGCAATGATTGCCTACGTCGGTTCGATCAAGTTTGAGCGTGAGCGCATGCTGGAGCACGGCGTGTCGAAAATGTTCAAGAAAGCATTGACCGGTGAAGGTACGCAATTGATGAAGGCTAAAGGGAAAGGCCGGTTATATTTAGCTGACCAAGGAAAAAAGATTACCATTTTTGATTTGCAGAACGAAAGTCTGTGTGTGAACGGCAATGACCTGCTTGCATTTGAACCGTCAATCAATTGGGATATACGACTTATGCGCAAAATGGCCGGTATGATGGCAGGCGGCTTATTCAACGTCATGCTGGACGGCAAAGGAAAAGTGGCGATTACAACCCATTTTGAACCGCTGACACTGATCGTTAAGCCGGGTGAAACAGTGTATACCGACCCGAATGCGACAGTCGCATGGTCCGGGAATTTGAAGCCGGAATTTGTAACGGATATTACGTTCCGCACACTCATTGGACGCGGCAGCAATGAATCGATCCAAATGGCCTTTTCCGGTGAAGGATTCGTCATCATTCAGCCATTTGAAGAAGTGTATTTATCGTCGGAATCATAATGGCTGTGTTAATAGGAATAGATACCGCTTTGAAGTAAGAATGAATAAAAAGGCGATTGGAATGGAGGGGAGGCAACCCCAACGGCAATAGCGTAATTTATTTTGCGACGAAAGCGAAGCGACAGGAGCACTGACGCCTGAGACTAGGAACAAAAGCTAAGAACGCCACGTCCTGTAGCAACGCTTTTGTGACCAACTTCGTGTTGGCCTCACGCCCGCGGAAAGCGTCCGACCCGGAATGGAAATCACCACTTTTTTATTGATTTAAGGAGAAAACAGATGTTTTTAAAATCAGTCAAACTTAAAAAAGAAGAAATAACGGACTATAGCGAATACCCGTTTTCGATTCCGTTTATTCGCCATATGGATGAATTGGATGTGGACGCAAGGGTCACGTTTTTCGTCGGAGAAAACGGGGCGGGTAAATCGACATTGCTCGAAGCCATTGCAGATCAGATCGGCTTCAATCCGGCAGGGGGCAGCACACAAAACTATAAGGCATATGAAGTGGATCAATCCGAATCCGCGCTTGGCGATTATGTGAAGCTCTCGTGGTGGCCAAAAGTAACGAACGGCTTTTTTCTGCGTGCCGAGACATTTTATCAGTTTGCGTCGCATTTGGATGAAACCGATGAGAACGGCTACAAAGCATACGGGGGAAAATCGCTTCATCATCAGTCACACGGGGAATCTTTTTTCTCGCTGTTCCAGCACCGGTTTACAGGGCAGGCCATCTATTTGCTGGATGAGCCGGAAGCCGCATTATCCCCGACAAGACAGCTGGCGTTTTTAACATTGATGAATGATTTGGTAAAGCAGGGAAATGTGCAATTCATCATCGCAACACATTCGCCGATTTTACTCGGATTCCCGGAGGCGGTCATCTATCAATTTGATGAGCATGGCATCGAGCAGGTAAAGTATGAAGAAACCGAACATTATCAGGTAACCTCGTATTTTTTGCAGCACCGTGATAAAATGCTGCAAAATTTGTTTGAAGACAATGAGGATGAACTGGATTAGCAATCGATTACAGATGTCGGGTAACTATAAAGGATTTATAAAGGAGTGAAGAATATGGGATGGCAGCAATTGCAGCAGCAATCAGAACAGCATTACATTCAACTTTTGGAAGCGGAAAAACTGAGCAAAAAAATCGAAAGTCTTGAACAGCAGATCCAGCATACCGAGCAGGATATTGAGCAGCATGAACAGAATCTGCAAAAGGCACGCCAGCAATTGAATAAGCTCGAGGGGTTTTCGTTCGTGAATCTATTTCGCGGCTGGTCCGGGAAAAAGGATGAGCTGATCGAACAGAATATGGACCAGGTTGCCGTTTCAGAGCTGAAGCTGGTCGAAGCGCAGCTGACGTTTAAGGATTTACAGGAAGACCGGGGTAAACTCGTTCAGCGATTAAGCGCAATAGATGTTTCAACTATACGTGAGCAGCTGAAGAAAATAGAAAATGAAAAACAAGTGTGGCTGATGGCAAATGCACCTGCAGCAGCGAAGGAATTAACGGGCATCATTGAACAGGAGCTTTTATGCAAACAGCTGAAAACCGAAATCCATGAAGCGATTGATGCGGGTAAACAGGCATTCAATAAGCTGACGGATGCCGGCTCGAAATTGCAGGATGCCAAATCCTACTCGACATGGGATACATTTTTAGGCGGAGGCTTTATCGCAACGGCATTAAAGCATGACAAGCTGGAAGAGACGAACGGCTATTTGCACGAAGCACAGATGGCCCTTCAACGATTCCAAAACGAACTGCTCGATATTAAAGAGATGCGCCAAAATACACTGGAAGTTCATACGGATGGTTTTATCATGTTTACGGATTACTTTTTCGATAATATTTTTACCGACTGGTCGGTTCATTCGAAAATTACAACTGCAATCGATCAGCTTTTGCGTGTACAGGATGATGTGGCGAATACACTTCGGGATTTGAAGCAAAAACTGAGCATGACAACCGAAAAAGAACAGGCGCTGCAAGAGGAAAAACAAAGCATTTTAACTGCCGATGATCAATCATTGTTTTTTCAAAAATAGAGGCGTACAATAAAGCGTAAACTAGTTATTTAAAGGAGTTATCGATTATGAACCGAGTAGTAGAAGAGTTTCTGGAATTAGTGCAAATTGATTCTGAAACGAAACACGAAGAAGTAATTGCACCAATCTTAGTAAAAAAATTAGAAGAAATGGGCTTTGATGTTTTTCAGGATGATGCACATACACGAAATGGTCACGGTGCAGGCAATATTATCGCAACATTAAAAGGTGATGAGTCTATCGAGCCAATCTACTTTACAGTACATATGGATACAGTCGTACCGGGCAAAGGCATTAAACCGGAAATTCGTGAAGACGGCTATATTTATTCTGACGGCACAACGATTCTAGGTGCGGATGATAAAGCAGGTATCGCAGCATTATTCGAAATGGCGCGTCGTTTAAAAGAAAAAGACAGCGCACACGGCACAATCCAGTTCATCATTACAGCGGGTGAAGAAAGCGGATTAGTCGGAGCCAAAGAACTGGATCCTTCAAAAATCATCGCCAAATACGGTTTTGCGGTTGATAGTGACGGCAAAGTAGGCGGCATTGTAGTAGCAGCACCGTTCCAGGCAAAAGTATTTGCGAAAATCATCGGTAAAACAGCACATGCAGGCGTTGCACCTGAAAAGGGGATTTCCGCAATTACGGTTGCAGCAAAAGCGGTTGCCCAAATGAAATTAGGCCGTCTTGATGAAGAAACAACAGCGAATATCGGACGTTTCGAAGGCGGGAAAGCAACGAATATCGTATGTGATGAAGTATCGATTCTTGCGGAAGCCCGTTCGATCGATGAAACAAAACTGAATGCCCAAACGGACCATATGAAAGAAACATTTGAACGTGTCGCACAAGAAATGGGTGCGCGCGCTGAAGTGGAAGTAAAGTTAATGTACCCAGGTTTCCGTGCGACAGAAGAAGATCAGGTTGTGAAAGTTGCGAAAGCGGCGGTAGAAGCGATCGATCGCACACCGCAGCTTGGTATTTCAGGCGGCGGCAGCGATGCAAACGTTATCGCCGGGTTCGGAATCCCTACTGTAAACTTATCGGTCGGCTATGAGGAAATTCATACGACAAACGAAAGAATGCCGGTGGAAGAACTGGAAAAACTGGCTGATTTATTGGAAGAAATCGTTGTTCAAACAATGAAATAAGAGGTATGAATATGAGCATTGAAAAAGCAGTCGTATTTTTATGCGGCACAGAAGAATATGCCGTTCCGGTTGGGCAGGTTGTTTCGATTGAAAAGCTGGAGCGCGTAACTCCGATTCCTCATTTGCCGAACTACTTGCTCGGCTTTGCGCGAATTCGCGGGGAACTTACACCGATCATCGATTTTCAGACCATTTTATACAATCGCCCGACAAATACACAAACGGCTAAAATCATTGTGTTGAAGACAGAGTTGATTAATTACGGATTGGTCGTTGCCGATGCGAAAGAAATTATCGACTTTGAAGAAGGCGTATTAAAACAGATGGGGCTTGTCAATTACGAAAAGACGAAATATTTTACTGCGGTTGCCAATTTGGAAGACCGCATGATTTCTTGTATCGACCCGAATATTCTCGTTCACTCATTGGACGGCATCCGTGAAATTATCGAATATATGCATGAAATGAACCAGCAGGAAAATCAGACAAACTAAAAAAAGGAGCTTATCATCTGAACGTGATAGGCTCCATTTTTTCAATCGGCAGTAACCGCTTTCTTTTTTTTGAATTGTTTAACGTACGCATAACCTGTGAAGCTAAATACGAAGATGGAAATAATCGTGAGTGTCAGGACGAGATTTTCTTCAACCCATGGTATATTTCCGAGTAAAAAGCCGCCGCCAAGCCATACAACGGTCCAAAGTACGGCCCCCATGAAGTTATAGCGTAAAAATGTCCCATACGAAAAGCCCGAATATCCGCATATAAACGGTGTCATTGTCCGCATCAACGGCACAAACCTTGAAAACGTAATGGCAATCCGGTCGTAGTCTTCCAGGAATTTCAGTGCTTTTTCAGTAGTTTCCTCTGATAAAAAACGCATGAACAGATTGCGCTTCGGCGGAATTTTCCGTATCGATTTTCCGATAAGGTAGTTGCTGCTGTCGGCAAGCGTTGTCGCAACGATGAAGATGATCAGCAATGTCAGAAAATCAAGCTTATCGATCGCTGCCAATGTCCCGCTTGTGAACACCGTACTATCCCCGGGTAAAAATGTTAAAATTACAAAGGCCGTTTTCGTGAAAACAACCGCAAACAGCAAAATATAAATATACAGTCCGAGCTCTTTTATGTAATAAAATATGACCTGGTCGATTTCCCGTAAAAATTGAATGATGTCAAGTAGCATAAGTAGTTCTCCCATCAAGAGGATGATTAAATTCAAGTATAGCGGATGTTGGCAAAATATTGTTATAAAAAGTGCTGAGTAAAAAAATTAAAAGAGGTGATGGAAATGAGTTTGACGAAACGCCCTAAGATCAAGATTCCGAAAACGAAATCCGAATGGCTGATGGATCTTATCGGGTATATCGCATTGGCAATCATGTTCGCTGTACTATTCGTGAACTGGAGCGAACTGCCTAAAGAAATACCTGCCCACTTTGACGGCAGCGGCAATGTCGACCGGTGGGGCTCTAAATGGGAGCTGTTAATATTACCGGGCATCGGGATTGCCATGCATTTCTTTTTAATGATTTTGGAAAAATTCCCTGAAACGCACAACTATCCGGAACGCTTCAATGAATCCAATGCCGAGGTCTTTTACAGAAATAGTCGCCAAACATTAAATTATATGCGTAACATCATCAATATATTATTCGCCTACATCGTATACCGCATCATGATGATTGCTTTAGAAGAAGCAACAACGATCGGCTGGCCGTTTTTCGTCATTTTGGCAGCGCTGTTTATTGTACTCATTTGGAAGATGGTTAAGATATTTAAGATCAGGTAAAGCAGAATTTCTTTCGAATACCGGAAGCATCTCATAAAGGAGGTGCTTTTTTCATGAAAAACTTTAAATTAAATTACATATTTTTGATTTTCATTCGTCTATAGAAGTAAGAGAGGTGATGGACATGGATTTCGACGAGCTTTATGAGCAGGAGTTCCGCAAGACGTATCAATACATACGCTACATGGTATCGAATGCACAAGTAGCCGAAGATTTAACGCAGGATACGTTTGTGCGGATTTATAAAACGGATTTGACCAAAGTGACCAATTTCCAGACTTATACGAGGCAAGTCGCCCGGAATCTTGTTTATGACTATTACCGGAAGAGAGCATTAATTAAGTGGCTTCCATTTACAATTGCCCCGGAGCAGCAGGATTTTCACTACGTTCCGCATGATTGGCTCATTCAGGAAGAAGACCGGAAACGATTGTACGAGGCACTGCAAAAGTTAAAGCCGGTCCAACGCGAAGTTATTATTTACCGGAAAATCGAGGAGCTTTCGATTCAGGAAACGTGCGACATTATGGGGTTAACTTCGATGAAAGTCGCAAATACACAGCGAAGTGCGATGCTGGCATTGCAGAAAATTTTAGGAGGTGAAATCGATGAAGCTTGACGATCGCTTAAAACAGTTAAATGAATTCCCTGAAAATGAGGCATTAAAAAAATCCATCTATTACAACATCCATAAAAAGCCTGTCAAAAGACGCAATCCTTTGAAAACATTCCGTGAACTAGGTGTGATGGCGGCGATTTGTTTCATTGGTCTGTTTTTACTGTTCACCTCGAACAATCTTAATAATCAGGCAGCATCCGGTGAGATCGTGAAAATTACTTCCTATGAAAATAACGGAGAAAAGGGGTTTCGGGGCAGAGCATCGACATTTTTCATTGGGGTTGAAAATGTGACGACAGATGAAATGGTTACTTTATTCGAAAACATTTCAGCGCTTCCAGCTGTCATGGCTCCTCCGAATAGCGATGAGCATTATGACATTGTTGTGTTGTATAGAAACGGTGAACAGAGAAAATTTGAATTGGCATGGAACTATTTGTATGACGTGACGAATGATGCGTACTATCCCGGGCATGAACAATATCCGTCCGCTGTTTTATCTGACCTGGAAAATGCACATGACCGACTACAATTTCCTTCTATATTTATTGGTCTAGGCATTTTAGTGATGATTCTGGTGGCCTCCAGCTACTATAGCCGCCGACAAATTGAACTGCCGAAAAAAATACGCGGAATGGGTATTGCTATGACTATTTACTTGATCGTTGTGGCGATTATGGGATATTACTATTTTATAATCGGACCGTTTTACAAGCCCTTGGTTCTCCTTTTATTGTTTGTATATGGATTCAGCATGTGGTGGCTCATAAAAAGAGAAGTGACAAACTTGAACATATTGAAAGTGGAAAAGTACAAAATCCTATTTATTGTGCTATGGTTCCTTATTTGGATAGGCATGGCATAATAATAAAAATGAAGGCCGTTTTCGTAAAGAGTTACTTCTCACAAAAAAACTAATTTTGATTATTTTAGCCACCTTTGTTTCAAAATCATTACGATATTAATACCTGACAAAAGAAATAACAAAGGTAAAAACAAAGAAGATAGGAAAACGTAAGGAAACATTGCCGAATTTGCGTTAAATCCATCAAATAACATGCCTAAAATAAATGGAACTATGGAAAATATTGTTGAAACAACTGTTATTATTATCGAAGCCCCTTTGTACTTTTTTTTGAGAAATAGTGGGGAAACTAGGTTTATTAACATTGCGGCAACGATTAGTATTAACATTCAAACAACTCCAATTTTTAATAAAATTAATGTATTTTCAATATATTCCACTTTCCCTTTGAAAGCAATATACTTAGCGAAAACAACCAAAATGAAAATGCATGGCCCTTCATAAAGAAGCGGCCTTTTTTTGTTTATCAACTTATAAAAGGAATTTAAGAAAATTTAGCAGGTAACTATTGTACCATTGCACATGAACACAATGAATACAGTATGATTGCCCATTTTAAGCAGGATTCGATTTGTGTGAAAACAGGAGATAAAGTGAAGGCAGGTCAACTGCTCGGATTATGCGGGAATCCGGGCAATTCCTCGGAAGCACATATCCATTTTCAAGTGATGGATCATCCGGATTTTCTGCAGGCAAAATCGCTGCGGATTCAGTTTCATGGGGGAGCAGAACCCATTCAGGGGGATTTTGTACTGCCGAACTCAGCAAGCACGGCAGAATCCGGCACGTTTGATAAAATTGAAAACTCTTTAACAGCTGGTGAACTGCTGTTATTAATTCCCCGAATTATTGGGCAGTTTTTTAAATAGTGTATGCAGTCAAAAATGTAGTACAGCTCTGCTTGATAGAGGACCTGTGCTATGTTTATTTTTTTCTAAGGAAAGACCATCCGTCATGAACAACTAACGAATAATCTATCTTATGAAATTCTTATCCATTCGCCGAACGAAGAAAAGGAGGGATAAACTAGCATTAAAATGATATAATGTAGAAAAATATGGAATTGGAGGCTGATAGTGATGCAAATGATTTTAAACAATTCACAGAAGCTTACACAGGTTTTGTCAGCGAAATTGTTGCAGCATTTAGAAATACTTCAATTTTCTACTAACGAATTAGAGCAATACATTTATGAAAAGGCAAATGAGAACCCGCTGCTTTCTGTTATCGACGCAAAGGTAAAAGGAAATTATGAGGAAATAATGAAACTGGCAAGGAGTTCAATCAGCACGCAGTTTTCACCCTTGCATGGATCGGGAAAAGAGCAATTTAATATTATTGAAAAAACACTCGCGGAAAAAGTAAGCTATGAACTTTTTCTTATGGAACAGGTTCCGGTGCATAGTAATTTATCCGAAACGGATTTGAAAATTTTAACTTTTTTGATCCGGTCTTTAGATGATCGGTTATTTTTAGAAACGGATCTAGAATTTGTATCCGAAAAATTTAATACGAGTATGGTTCATGTCGAGGCGATATTAAATTTGCTCCAAACTTTTGAGCCAGTCGGAGTTGGCGCCCGCAACTATACAGAGTATTTGTTGATTCAGATTAATCGTGACCCGTCTGCTCCGGAAATGGCAGTCAAATTTATCAATGATGATTTAAAATTGGTCGCAGCACAGGCATTCAAAAGGTTAAGTAAAAAATATAAAATGCCACTTCAAGAGGTACAACAGACTGTTACTTACATTAAAAATTTGAACCCGATGATTGCAGGAGATAAAGTGGAAGCCATTCCGTATATCATACCGGATTTAACGGTCAAAAATATTGAAGGTGAATGGATCATCAAATTAAACCGTCACTATTTGCCATCTGTTACAATTGATGAATCCTATGTGAAACTGCTTAAAAACGATGCGAACAATCAAACTTATTACCGAGATTCAATAAAAGATGCGCTTGCATTAATGGAGGGCATTGAACAGCGGGATAAGACCCTGTACGATTTGGCTCGATTGCTCGTACAAATTCAGGAAGATTTTTTTGCAAAAGGAATGGATTTAATCAAACCGATGCGTTTAAAGGATGTATCTGAAGTACTTGGTGTGCACGAATCAACAGTCAGCAGGGCTATCCGAGGAAAATATATTCAAACACCGCATGGAATTTATGCTTTGCAGTCCTTGTTTACAAAAGGGTTAACGAATGCTTCAGGCAAAATGGATTCCGTAACGTATATTAAGAAACGGATAAAAGAACTGGTTGAAGAAGAAGACAAAAATAAACCATTATCGGATCAGCAAATGACTAATATTCTTTGTAAGGAAGGAATTCAAATCTCCAGACGAACCGTCGCAAAATACCGGGAAGAATTGAGAATTGTCAATTCAGCTAATCGTACTTGCGGATAGATGATGCAATATGTAGCAAGTTGATGCTAAAAATACAATAATGGAATTTTTTTATTTAACTTAATTTAACTGAATTTTTAAAATTCGGCATGAAAATTGCTCCTTGTAAAGTAGACATTGAATTAGAGGAAGGGGTTTATAAATGTCAGCATTCAAACACTGAGGGGTGAATAAATGGGCACTTTACAAAAATCATTAAAAACGCGTCATATTACGATGATCTCAATCGGAGGAGTCATAGGGACAGGGCTATTTGTAGGAACCGGTAAAAATATTTTAAGTACGGGTCCTGCAGCTGTTGTATCATATGCAATTGCATGTATGCTGATTGTCCTGATTATGCAAATGGTTGGGGAAATGGCGACAGGTGAACTTGCACTAGGGAAAAGTAGAGGCAGTTCTGCAGAGCTCGGTTCATTTGCTTCCTATGCGGGAAGGTATATTGGTCCATGGGCAGGATTTACAGTAGGCTGGCTATACTGGGCAAGCTGGGTGTTTATTGTTGGGCTGGAAGCGGCGCTAATTGGAGGTATATTGCATAACTGGTTCCCGGTTATTCCGGTCTGGGTTGGCGGTGTAGGGATTACCTTACTAATGACAGTCGTTAATATTTATTCTGTCAAGTCATTCGGTGAATTTGAATATTGGCTGTCGTTCATTAAAGTCACGGCTATTATTGTATTTTTACTTGTTGGTCTTTTAATGATTGTTGGTTTATGGCCAAATTATGAGTCGAGAAGTTTAGAACTATTAACATCGTACGGCGGATTTGCTCCAAATGGAATTGTCCCTGTTGCGACAGCGATTGTATTCGTAATCTTCTCTATTTGTGGTGCTGAGGTTGCAGCGATAGCAGCGGCAGAATCTGAAAATCCGGCGAAAAATATTGTACGTGCCATCCGGAACGTTGTATTCCGTCTAGGATTATTCTTTGTCGGATCTGTAGCTATTATGATTCTGATTGTTCCGTGGAACGACACGGCTATGCTAGCAGCACCTTATGCAAATATTTTAACGTTGGCCGGATTACCGGTTGCAGCACAAATCATTCAGATTGTTATTTTTATTTCTCTAATTTCTGTATTGAATTCGGCTTTATATACGAGTTCGCGTATGTTGCTTGAAATGTCGCGTCAAGGTGATGCACCGAAAATGTTCTCACAAATTAAAAATAAGCGTGGTGCACCGGTACATGCCATTATTGGCAGTACAGTTGTCGCCTATATTTGTGCACTAATGTATTTCGTTTCACCGGAAGTGATCTTTTACTTTTTAGGAAACAGTGTCGGGGGGTTAATGATTGTTGTTTATATTTTCATTGCCATTTCGCAAATCCGTTTCCGTCGCCACTATGAAAAAGTCTCGAATGAGCCGCTTGCGATAAAAATGTGGCTGTTTCCGTATTTATCTTATATTACAATCGGTGTTTTGGCAGTCGTTTATTTATGCCAGATGTTAATTGAATCTTTACGCTCCCAATTTTACTTGAGCACATTAGTATTGATAGGTTCGGTTTGTTTATTTTTTGTCATGCGAAAGTTCTCTGTCAAATCGGCTGTACAGAAAGAAAAAGCAGAGGAAATAGAGGAGAACTTACTATCCGAATAGAATAGGTGAAGAATACCCTTAGATACAGGCTGTCTAAGGGTATTTTAGAGAGGATGTGACCATTATGCCAATAGTAGGGTTCCATAAAGGAGAGCATTTTTTTGTAGTTAAAAACGGTGAAATTATAGCAAAAAGCGAAATACAGCCGGACTTAATCGAAAATATTATCAACGAATATAAAAATGAAAAAGAATTATTTGAGGTAGATGGCTATTTTGTACAAGTACTGGAGTCGGTACAGGGGGATTTATTTAATGTGCGGTCATTAAAACAGTTCAGCGACAGCGATTTTATGAATCCGCTTTCGACTAAAGTGTTAAACTCCATCTCCGACGGCATTACAATTTGTGATCGCCAAGGCAAAATTTTGTTTCAGAATAAAAGCGATATTGAAATTGTCGGCATTGATCTAATGGGAAGATATGCGAAAGATGCAATGGCAGAGGGATTGATGAGTGATTCCATTTCGATGAAAGTGATTGAATCCAAAGAAAAAGTAACGATTTTGCAGACGTTTATTAATGGCAAGTGCTTTTTAGTAACGGGAAAGCCGATATTCGATGAGGCAGGGGAACTGCAATATGTAGTTGCCATTACCCGTGATATGACCGAACTGAAAATATTGGAACAAGAAGTGCAGAAGCTGGAAATACAAAATGAAAATTTTAAAAACAAATTGCAGGCGATACATACAAAAGAAACGAATATTATTTCGATGTCCTGTGCCATGGAACAAGTAGTAGATCGCGCGATGAGAGTAGCAGAAGTGGACTCTACTGTATTAATCAGTGGTGAGTCGGGAGTAGGGAAAGAAGAAATTACAAAGCTCATCCATACATCCAGCAGGCGCAGTGAAAAGCAATTATTAACGATTAACTGCAGTGCGATACCGGATACATTATTGGAATCGGAACTTTTTGGTTACGAAGCAGGTGCCTTTACTGGTGCCATTAAAGGTGGAAAAGCAGGGCTGTTTGAAATTGCTTCAGGCGGTACAGTGTTTTTAGATGAAATTGGCGAAATGCCCTTGCTGTTACAGGTGAAATTATTGCGCGTGTTGCAGGAATGCGAGGTTCAGCGCATCGGCAGCGGAAAGCCGATTCCGATAGATGTACGGATTATAGCCGCAACAAACAGAAACTTGGCAGAAATGGTAAAGCAGGGCAGTTTCCGGGAAGATTTGTATTACCGCTTGAATATTATTCCTATAGAAGTCCCGCCGTTAAGACAGCGCCGGGAAGATATTATTCCGCTTGTAAATCATTTTCTAGCATTAATTAATAAAAAATATGGCATCCACCGGACGATTAAAAAAGACGCATTGAAAATCTTTAAGGCATATGACTGGCCCGGTAATGTCCGGCAGCTCAAAAATATCGTAGAACGGATTTGCCTGCTTGCTGTTCAGCCGGAAATAACTGTGAACATGGTAAAACAGGAATTGGACAGCAATCCGGATATTGTGCATATTTTAAAAAATCAGCACGATGAGAACTTTGAAACTAAACAAACTGTGCATCCCAAGTTTGCGGGGACGCTGAAAGAACAAGTGGCTCTATTTGAAAAACAGCTGATTAAACAAGCATTATCTGAACATCCAAGCATTCGTGAAACAGCTAAGTCTCTCGGGTGTGATCAGTCAACATTAGTCCGGAAAATACAAAAATATCAGTTGACACGCAATATTTCGTATGAAGATAGATGATGCGTTTTTGCATCAAATTTGCAGTTCTGAATTTAAAATGTATAAATAAATAAAATGTATGATGTTATACAACTTTGTTGAAAAAATACAAATCATATATATAGAAAAGCCAAAAAAATATAACAGCTAAGACATCACTTATCATCTAGTGATGTCTTTTAGTTGAAAGATTTATATTTTATTCCCTTCAAATAAAAGTTGGCACGAGAATTGCTCATTAGTAGGTGTAGGTAAATAAATCGAAATGAGGGGAACTATTTATGACAATTCAGTTAAAAGAAACATTAAAAGTATTGGATCAGAAACATTTTCTCCACCCGACATCTTCTATTGAACAACAGCAAGCTGATGGACCGGCTGCAATTTTTACTGAAGGTGAGGGAATTTATTTAAAAGATATGGAAGGCAAAGTGTATATTGACGGGATGTCTTCTTTATGGAATGTCAATGTTGGACATGGCCGTGAAGAAATCGCGGAAGCGGCAAAGGAGCAGATGGGAAAGTTGGCATTCAGTTCGTGTTTTGCAACGTTTAGTAATGAACCGGCCATTCGCTTAGCGTCCAAAATTGCATCGATGGCCCCTGGAAATTTAAACACAGTATTCTTCACGTCTGGCGGTTCAGAGTCTAATGACACAGCGATTAAATTAGCACGTCATTACTGGGTACTGAAAGGTCAGCCACAGCGCCAGACAATTATTTCACGTACACAGTCTTACCATGGAGTAGCAATGGGAGCAACAAATGCAACTGGGTTAAAAGCATTCCGTGACTTTACTAATTCACATGCACCTGGCTTCCATTATGTCTACAATCAGTCTGCACGTAATTTACGAGACACAATTGAACAGCTAGGACCTGAAACAGTTGCAGCGTTCATGTCAGAGCCAGTACAAGGAGCAGGTGGAGTAAATATCGCCCAGGAAAATTATTTTAAAGAAGTCCGTGAAATTTGTGATGAGTACGGCATTTTATTTATTGCGGATGAAGTAATCACTGGTTTCGGTCGTACAGGTAAATTATTCGGCATGCAGCATTACGATGTAGTTCCGGATATGATTACATTCGCAAAAGGCGTATCAAGCGGCTATGCACAACTTGGCGGCGTTGTCATTTCGGAAAATATTCACCAGGATTTATGTGAGCTGTCGAAAGGGACATTAATGCATGGCTATACTTACAGCGGCCATGCAATGGCATGTGCAGTCGGGTTGAAAAATATTGAAATTATTGAACGTGAAAACCTTGTGGAAAATGCAGCAAAAATGGGTGAAGCAATGCTGGAGGGCTTCCGTGTTCTACAGGATAAATACAGTTTTATCGGCCGTGTGCGCACACTCGGTTTACTTGGAGCGATTGAGTTAGTAAAAAGCCGCGAGACGGGTGAACTGTTCGACACATTACTAAGCCCGATTTTTGTACAGGAAACGATGAAAAGAGGTTTAATCTTGCGAACGGTTACGTATGAACAAGATACGATTGTGTTTGCGCCCCCACTAATTTTATCGCAAGCAGAATTGAACGAAATATTAAGAATTTTAGACGAGACATTTGAATTTGTGCGTAAAAATATTGTGGAGAAAGAAGGCTAAGCGAATGATTATCGGGATTCCAAAGGAAATAAAAAATAATGAATACCGTGTCGGAATGACTCCCGGAGGTGTTTTTGAACTTCAAAAAAGTGGTCATAGCATAAAGGTGGAGACGGGTGCAGGCTTAGCAAGCGGATTTACAGATGAAGCCTATACAGAAGTCGGTGCAGAAATTGTGGCGACTGCTGAAGAAGCTTGGAATGCTGAAATGGTTATTAAAGTAAAAGAACCATTACAACAGGAATTTCATTTCTTTAAGAAAAATTTAATTTTGTTCACCTATTTACATTTGGCGCCAGAACCTGAATTAACGAAACAGCTTATTGAAAAAGAAGTGACTGCGATTGCTTATGAAACAATCCAGCTTCCAAATGGTACATTACCTTTATTAACGCCAATGAGCGAAGTGGCAGGACGTATGGCTGTACAACTAGGTGCGCATTTCCTTGAAAAACATGAAGGCGGAAAAGGAACGCTTTTAGGTGGTGTTCCGGGAGTATCCCCAGCAAAAGTCGTAATTATTGGTGGTGGTATCGTCGGGACAAATGCTGCGAAAATGGCGGTAGGAGCTGGAGCCGATGTGACGATTTTGGATACGAATGTTGATCGACTGCGTCAATTAGATGATCAGTTTGCAGGTCGATTAAAAACACGTATGTCCAATAGTTTCAACATTTCGGAGGAAGTAAAGACAGCGGATTTATTAATAGGTGCCGTGCTGATTCCGGGGGCACGTGCACCACGTTTAGTAACAGAAAGTATGGTAAAGACGATGTCAAAAGGCTCTGTAATTATCGATGTTGCGGTGGATCAGGGCGGTTCAATTGAAACTGTCGACCGGATTACAACACATAGCGAGCCTGTTTATGTAAAGCATGGCGTATTACATTATGCCGTTTCAAATATACCGGGTGCCGTGGCAAGGACGTCAACGATTGCATTAACAAATGTCACATTACCGTATGCACTTCAAATTGCAAACAAAGGCTTTGAAAAAGCTGTGATTGAAAACGATGCATTAGCAAAAGGATTGAATACCGTAACCGGAAAAGTTACGTATGAAGCAGTTGCCCACGCTCACAACCTGCCGTATTCGCCTTTAAAAGAAGTACTACAAACTGTGTCTATTTAAGGAGGAATTTTATGACAACCATTATTAGAGAAATCCGTGAACAATTCAATCCAGCCAATCCGGCTGAATGTATCGGCCAAGTTGAACTTCTGACGGTAGACGAAACGAAAGCAGTCGTTGCATCAGCACATCAGGCATTTGAGGAATGGAAAAATAAATCTTCTGTTGCTCGCGGCGAAATTTTGCGTGTGATGGCGGATTTACTGGAAGAAGAAATAGATCTTGTAGCGGAAACAGCTTCGCGTGAAATGGGAAAAACAAAAAATGAAATGATCGGAGAAGTAAAGCGTGGTGCTTCGATTTTACGTTACTATGCCCAGGAAGGGATGCGGGCAACAGGTGAAGTACTGCCTTCAGCCAGTGAAGATAAGATTTTGTATACGAAGCGTGTACCGCTTGGCGTAATTGCAGCAATTACTCCTTGGAATTTCCCTGTAGCCATTCCGCTGTGGAAAATGGCACCAGCCTTAGTTTACGGAAATACTGTAGTTTGGAAGCCTTCAGTTGAAGCAGCATTGACCGGAAAGCTGCTAGGCGAATTATTTGAACGGGCTGGATTCCCGAAATCCGTCGTCAATGTTGTACAGGGGCGCGGTTCAAAAGTCGGGCAAGTTTTATTGGAAGCCCCTGAAGTAAAGGCAATAACATTTACAGGTTCAAATGGCGTCGGACAAAGTATTTTAAATACAGCCGGATCGACAAACAAAAAAATTCAGCTGGAGCTTGGCGGGAAAAATGCGGCGATTATTTTAGCGGACGCCGATTTAAAATCAGCAGCAAAATTGACAATCGAAGGTGCGATGAAACAGACGGGTCAGCGCTGCACAGCCACAAGCCGTGTTTATATCGAACAGGCGGTTTATGAAGAAGTACTGGCGTTATTAATTGAAGAAACGAAGAAAATTGAAGTTGGTGTAACGATGGGACCTGTTGTTTCACAAGGACAATATGAAAATATTTTAGCGGCAATAGAAAAGGCGAAATCTGAAGGCGCAGAACTTATTTACGGTGGTGAACCGGCTCCAAATGAAACAGAGGGCTACTATATTCAGCCGACGATTTTTAAAAATGTGACTCATGAAATGGCAATTGCACGCGAAGAAATTTTCGGGCCGGTGCTGGCTGTCGTAAAAGTGAAAGATTACGAGGAAGCAATTCAATTATCGAATGATTCGGAGTTTGGATTAAGTGCTTCAATCTATACTGAAAATATCCAAAAAGCGTTTGATTTTATTAAGCGCAGTGAAGTAGGGCTTGTCCAGGTAAATGATGAAACAGGCGGAGCAGAACCACAAGCCCCGTTTGGCGGTGTGAAAAATTCTAGTACAGGTGCCCGTGAACAAGGTCAGGCGGCGAAAGAATTTTTCACGACAATGAAAACCGTTACGATCAATATGAAATAGCAGGTTTTTTTATCTGACTATTCACTTAATTTAATTATAAAAACGACCAATACTGTCCGGTTCATTACAATAAACTTCCTTATGAAAGAAGGTATCTCTATGACACATACTCGTTTAGCTATTGATGTTGGTGGAACTTTTACAGATGTTTTTGTATTTAACGAAAATACGGGAGAAGTGTTTGTAACGAAAACATCTTCTACACCATCAAACCCGGAAGAAGGCATTATTAATGGAATTGAGAAGGCCCGATTAGACGGCAAGGATATAAAAATATTTTCTCATGGCACTACAGTAGGCACGAATGCGCTGATTGAACGGAAGTTACCGAAAACAGCACTGATCACAACAAAAGGCTTTCGGGATGTAACTGAAATTCGACGTGGTACAAAAGAAGACATATGGGATACGTATAAAGATACAGCAAAACCTTATATTCAACGGCGTGATCGATTTGAGGTCACGGAACGGACAGATTATGAAGGCAATATTTTAGAAGCAATTCAGGAGGACGAAATTCGCGCATTAGCAAAAAAGCTGAAACGCAGAAATACCGAATCTATTGCCGTCTGCTTTATTAATGCCTATGTTAATGGAGAAAATGAAGCAAAAGTAAAGGAAATTTTAAAAGAGGAACTGCCGGATGTCTATGTTTGTATATCCAGTGAAGTCTTGCCGGAAATTTTTGAACATGAACGGATGAGCACGACGATTATTAATGCCGTTCTAGGACCGATTATGAGCAGATATATTAGTAAGTTAAGCGATGAAATGCAGAAAAAAGGCTATGAAGAGGAAATTTTAGTACTGCATTCAGGCGGCGGGGTAATGACGTCGAGTACAGTTCCTCGTTATGCTGCAAGATTAGCAAGCTCAGGGATTGCTGCAGGAGCGATTGCAAGTAAACATATTGCCAAATTATGCGGATTTGATAATGCGATCGGTTTGGATATGGGCGGAACGAGTACCGACATCTCCTTAATGTTCGAGGGAGATATTCGCATTACAAAAGACTGGTCGATTGAATACGGTTATCCGATAGGGTTCCCGAGTATTGAAATATTAACGATTGGAGCAGGTGGGGGCAGCCTTGCATGGAAAGATGAAGGCGGATCATTACGAAACGGACCACAAAGCGCCGGTGCTGCACCAGGCCCTGCTTGTTATGGTCGTGGAGGAACAGAACCAACCAACTCAGATGCGAATTTAGTGTTAGGCCGTTTAGGTGTTAATTTACTGGATGGCACAATGCAACTGGATAAATCTGCTGCAACTCAGGCAGTGAAGTCCATTGCGGATGAATTTAACCAGTCTGTTGAAGAAGCCGCAAATGCGATTATCCAAGTGGCCAACGCCAATATGAGCGATGCCGTTCGATTAATTTCGGTACGTCGAGGGTATGACCCGCGTGATTTTGCTCTCGTAGCATTCGGTGGTGCAGGACCATTGCACGGTGCTTATTTAGCAAAAGATTTAAATATCCCGAAAGTAATTATCCCGACACATCCGGGCGTCGCTGCTGCAATGGGTTGTCTGCTCGTTGATGTGCGTCATGATATTTCAAAAACGTACGTGAAAAAAGTGACGGATGTATCAGTTGAAGAGTTAACTGAACAGTTCAGCGAGTTGAGAACTGAGGCGAAAGCGCTGCTGGAAGAAGAGGGGATTTCCGAAGAAACTTCAACGTTGATGAACTATATTGACCTTCGCTATAAGGGGCAATGGCGATCATTGGCTGTAGTTGTTCCGGATGAATTGACTTCATTAGAAGATGTACTGGCTGCTTTCCATAAAGAACATGAACGTGAATTTGCTTTCTCTGATCCTGAACAGACGGTGGAAATTTACGGATTGCGTGTAACAGCCATTGGAACGGTGCCAAAACCGGAATTTCTGCAATATGAACAAGAAGGAACGTTAGAAGATGCTTATAAAGAGACACGTCCTGTTTATTTCGAAGGGGAATTTGTCGATACGAAAGTATATCACCGCGATAAAATTCCGGTCTACACACAAATACAAGGTCCGGCAATCGTAGATCAGTTAGATACGACGACAGTAATCCCACCAGGATTTACGGCGGAAGTAGATGTCTATAAAAATATCATTATTACGGTGAACGAATAAACGATAAGGAGGATGAAGTCTATGAGTACAATGAAATTAGCAGAACATAATCAAGTGCAAAATCTAGATCCCGTAACATTTGAAGTGTTGAAAAACGGGTTTGTCAATCTGGTCGATCAGATGGCAGAGCAAATGTTGCGTACATGTTATTCGTTTGTGATTTATAACCGTGATTTTAGTTGTGCACTATGTGATGCCGATGGAAATACGGTCATGCAAGGGACACAGGATATTTCGGTTCATGTAGGAACATTGCATTTAACAGCGAAGGCAGTTTTGGAAGATTTTGCGGACGATATCCACCCGGGTGACGTTTTTTTAGTAAATGATCCTTATCGTGGAGGGACACATTTCAGTGATGTCCGAGTCGTTTTACCCGTATTTCATGGAGAAAAGCTTATTGCCCTGATGCAAACGAACGGGCACTGGGCAGATGTCGGTGGTTCAAACCCTGGATCTTTCGATATTACAGCGAAAGAACATTTCGGCGAAGGATTGCGGATTCCGCCTGTACGGATATACAGTAAAGGCCAATACTTAAAAGATATTGTCAATATTATCGTAAAAAATATGCGTATTCCGGAAGAACGAATTGGAGATTTACGTTCGCAAGTGGAAGCCGCAAAAGTTGGCGAAAAGCAATTAAATGAGATGATTGACAAGTACGGAATTGATACGGTTTTATTAGCTTTCGAAGAAGTACAAAATTATGTGGAGCGTTTAATGAAGGCAAAAATTGCGGTTTTGCCTAAAGGGGAATGGGAAACCGTGGATTATATTGATATGGACCCGCAGCTTGGGGATGGTCTAATTCCGATACGTGTGAAAATGACGATAACGGACGATGAAATTTTATATGATTTAAGCGGATCGCACCCGTACATTAGCTGCTTTTTAAATGCCGGTTTTGGTTCGGCACTTTCGGGAACTTATGCAGGGACCAAGACATTCTTCCCGGACATTCCGTTAAACTCGGGCTTCTATCGGGTCGTAAAAACGTATCTCCCTGAAAATACCGTAGTCAATGCACCAAGTCCGGTGGCGGTATCGGGCTACTGTTCGGGGTCGTTTGAAAAAATCATGAATGCGTGCTTTGAATTATGGTCCAACATCATGCCGGAACGTGCAATTGCTTGTTCCTTTAACTTAGAGTATTTATTAATTGGCGGTTATGATAAACGACAAAATGGCAGTGAGTACTTTATGTGGTACGACTGGATGGCGGGCGGTCATGGTGGCCGTATTGACCGAGACGGCGCAAATACAACTTCACCGGTTTTCGGGGTCGGGTTAAGTGTTCAACCTTGTGAAGGTCAGGAACGGCTGTCACCGGTTATTACGACGAAGCACCAAATCATAACCGATTCTGCAGGTCCGGGTAAATATCGCGGGGGCTGCGGTGTTGAAAAGGGCGGTATGTTAACAGATATAAATAATACGGTCATGTCCTATTGCTGTGACCGCTCACGCTCGATTACATGGGGCATCAAAGGGGGATTACCTTCTATTCCACAAGGGGCCATCCTTAATCCGAATCAAAGTGATGAAGAGTTTTTAGGGACTATCTTCTCCAATGTAGAAGTGAAAAAAGGTGATTCATTTACACGACCATCTGCAGGCGGCGGCGGTTTAGGCGACCCGTTAGAACGCGATATTCATGCAGTTTTGGAAGATGTGATTGATGAGTATGTATCGATTGAGCGTGCAAAGCTTGATTACGGCGTAATAATTTATGAAATTGACCGGGATATTGACGCGTTTGAAGTGGATTACGAAGCAACATCAAAAGAGCGTGAATATATTCGTAATAACCGCCGTCAATGGCTGGAATTGGACCCTCTTGAGGTTGAACGCATGTACAATGCTGGAGAAATTAATCAAATGGATGTCGTTCGCCGGCATGGAGTAATTATGGATTATAATACGAATAAAGTTTTACCGGTTTCGACTATGCAATACAGAGAAGAGATGAAAAAACGTTCTCTTGCTTTTTGGGCATAGGAAGCGGGAAGCTTACGAAACCCCTATGCAGGACTAATTCTGCATAGGGGTTTTATGAGGTTTGAGCCGCGTTCATCCATCTGCGCGAATTCTTCAATTTCCGCTTCAGTAAAAGGGACGTCGTATATGCGTGAAGGATCATCCTGCTTCTGCAAATAGCCCTTTTTTAAAGCGAGGTAAATCCAGTAAGCACCGAAGTTTTCTTCGTGTTACATCATTTCCAGTAAAAGTTCGTACACCGTTTTTACATGCATTACTCGTCACTCCCAGTTGAAATATGCCCGGTGATCTTATTATAGAGAGTAGTGGCAGTACCGGTTGGACCATTCCGATTTTTTGCAACAATAAGTTCAAGACGATCGGGCGCATTTGAATCGATCTCTTCCGGGTCCTTATAATAGGAGTTCCTGTAAAGCAGAATGATAATATCGGCATCTTGTTCAATCGAACCGGAATCGCGCAGGTCGCTCATGACCGGGCGCTTGTTGCTGCGGGTTTCGACATTGCGGTTGAGCTGGGCCAGACAAACGACTGGGCAGTCAAATTCTCTGGCCATCTGCTTTAGCGCGCGGCTGATTTTGCTCATCGCGATTGCCGAATAGTCAAAGTCATCATCTGCTTGGATAATCTGCAAGTAGTCGATGAAAATGATCGGTGTCTTATCGGGATGCTGGCGGATAATCCGGCGTGCCTGGCTGCGGATTTGCGCAACCGTCAAGCCGCTTCGGTCATCAATATGCACATTTGACTTATTTACCCGTTCCAGCACATGCAGCCATTCTGCTTTTTGATTGTCATTAAAAAGCATTTTCGGGTTGCGCATCTTCAATCGGGAGTAATTGCCCGTTGTTGCGATGAGCCGGTCAAGTAAAATCGTTTTAGTCATTTCCAGCGAAAATACAATCGGCAAATGTCCTTGCCACCCGGCATTGAGGGCTAAGTTGTTCATGACATCCGTTTTCCCCATTGAAGGACGTGCTGCGATAATCGTCAGCTCTCCCGGACGAAACCCGTCGATCAATAGGCCGAGCTCCTTTATATGCGGCACGACCATTCCTTCTGTCTCGACATCCTCATATGGCCGGTTATGCATTTCGACTAAATCCTGGGTGATCGACGTATCGGTCACAGTGGCTTCAAGTTGTGTATTGTCCAGCCGCTCAATAATTTTCTGAATCGACCAATCCCCCTCAGCAGCCTGAAACAGGATCTGCTGTTTTTGCCGTTCGCGCCAAACTTCACGCAATACCTGTATATAATCATCAAACTTTTCTGCATCGGCAAACTTGAGCAGCTCTGTCAAATAGGAAACGCCGATCGTCTGAATTTCTTCAAAGCGGGCACTTAATGTCAGGTAATCGGCAGGACGACCCTCTGCTGCCAATTGCTGCATCAACTTAAATAATTGGCGATGATGCTGCCCGTAAAACATTTCGGGCTTTAACTGGCTGTCCAAAATCAAATAATTCTCCTCAAGCATCGTTGCTAAAATGCTTTGCTCCAAATATTCCTTTTTAATCAAAACGTTTCACCTGCCTCATAATCAAGTACTACCGGCTTTGGCACGTATTCAAGCGGTGCTTTTCTTGCATGGGCATTATTGAGATAGCTTTCAAAATTGACCGGACGGAACAATGTCATCGGGCGTAAATATTTTTGCATTTGCACGTCATGGCGCCAGCATTTCACTTGCTCGTCAATCACCGTATAGCATTCCTCGACCGTATAACCTAAATTTAAAATGGTGTTCACTAACCTGTAATTGGCAGGTGCCTGGTCATTGAAATTCTTATTGGCCTTCTTGTTTAAATAGTGAATAATATCCGACACGGCTTCTTGCCGGGCCTTCTTTTTATCATTTTGTGATGCCTCGATCGGCAAGCTGCCTTGCATCGCCAGTTCATTGTTACCGGCTTCTTCCGCATCAAGCAATTTTTGCAGCTGCGTGTAATCAATCCGGTACCATTTCGAGCGGTCCGTTGAAAAGCGGTTAAATTTTCTTGTTGAAATAATGAGCTTTCGCTGTTCAAGCTTTAAAAGGAGCCGGCCAATTTTCGCGGCATTCCAGTAAGTATGCTGCTTGGTCCATTGGTGATGGGTTTGACAGTACCAGAAATGTCCTACCTTTTTCTTTCCTTGATGCTTTAGACGGTAATGCAGCTGCTGGAGTATGGCTGCTTCCTCGATGCCTACAATATTTGCCAAGCGTTGTGAATAGTACATTTGATGACCTTCTACTACAAAATTCATGTTTTCCAACCTCCAATTGTTCGTTTGCCTTATATATGTCATTGAAAAACGGATTTGGGGACAAGATTGAAAAACTTTTTTTGGAAATGGAACTTATCAGGAGGAAGGAATCGTATGTCAGTCAGGAAATCCATTCGTCGTGTGACAGCACGACAATACTTTTTATAATTATTAAAAGAGAATACTAAATCTTTAAGAGCACCTGGAAATTGTTTTTCCGGAACACTGAATTTTGCACATTCATGACAACAAAACAGCGGAATTGCAATCATTAAAATTAAGAATAAAAGTAGCCTGTTTTTTTAGGGTGTATAGAAGAAGGAGAATTACTGCTTTTTCGTATGGAATATTTGTGGTTCGCAAAACAGTAGACACATGGGATTTTTTGCAATAAACATTTCTCTTGGTAGCTGATGCAATATCTACTATAATTAGAAATCGATTGGGTATGCAGTGGAGGTGTCTATACAGGTGATACAATTACAGCAAGTCACAAAAAAATTTGGTTCTTTCGTCGCTGTGCAGGATGTGACGTTAACGATTGCTAAAGGGGAAATTCACGGATTGATCGGGGCGAGCGGTGCAGGAAAATCAACATTGCTGCGTCTGATGAACTTGCTGGAAGTTCCGGACAGTGGAGCTGTCGTCATCAATGGTCAGCAACTAACCGCTTTAAAAAATACGGAACTTCGTGAAGCGAGAAAATCAATCGGGATGATCTTCCAGCATTTTCACCTCGTCGCAAATAAAACCGTCCATGATAATGTGGAAATTGCCCTTGTCCTGGCAAACTATCCGAAAGAGCTGCGGAAAGCGCGTGTACTCGAATGCCTGAAGTTTGTCGGGCTGGAACAGTTTGCAGGTCAATATCCGGCCCAGCTGAGCGGCGGGCAAAAGCAGCGTGTGGCGATTGCAAGAGCACTTGCGAACGAAACGGCGGTGCTGCTCTGTGATGAGCCAACCTCTGCGCTCGATGCCAACACCTCTGCGGAAATATTGCGTGTTTTACAGAAGGTCAATGTAGAGCTCGGTGTGACGATTGTGCTTGTCAGCCATGAACTTGAAGTCGTTAAAAGCATTTGCCATCGTGCTACTGTACTGGATGCAGGGCAAATATACGAAACGGTTGAGTTAACACCTGGTGGCATACTTGAAACGAGCCATCATCCGCAAAGCTTTGTCGATCAGCTTGTGAAAGGTGGGGTCGGACATGCCTGATGTGTTACGTCAATATGAAGCCGAAATTTGGCGGGCGATCAGTGAAACATTTTTCATGGTCGGTGTGTCAATTGTGGCTGCGGTATTAATCGGATTACCAATCGGTACATATTTATTTCTTTGTGGAAAAGAAAAGTTGCTTGAAAACCGTGTCGTTTATAACATACTAAACTTGGCGGTGAATACGATCCGTTCGTTTCCATTCCTGCTGCTAGTCGTCTTCTTGATTCCCTTTACAAGGCTCATTGTCGGTACGGCAATCGGTACTGTTGCGGCAACCGTTCCGTTATCGATTATTGCCATTGCCCATTATGCAAGGCTTGTCGAACAGTCACTGCTCGATGTGCCAAAAGGTGTAATTGAGGCTGCTGTTTCAATGGGTGCTTCAGTCCGGCGGGTTATTTTCAGCTTTCTTTTTGTGGAAGCGCGTTCAGGCCTGGTACTCGGCTTGACGACTTCGATTGTCAGCTTCATTTCTTATTCTACAATAATGGGTGTCGTTGGCGGAGGGGGAATCGGTGACTTTGCGATTCGTTACGGTTATCAGCAATTCAAGACAGATCTAATGCTTTACATGATTTTCATTATGATTGTTTTGGTGCAGCTTATTCAAATGATTGGTACGACTGCAGCAAGATGGTTGGACAAAAGATAGGAGAATGATTGTGAAAAAAAGATGGATGTTAAGTGTAGCGGCAGTACTTGCTTTAGTAGGCTGCGGACAGAATGAAGAAACAGAAACGAACAAAGAAGTGGAAAAGGAAGAGACAACGTTAAAAGTTGCATCATTAATTTCACCGATGACAGATATTTTAGAACTTGTCGAGCCTAAATTGGAAGAACAGGGCATTGATCTGGAAATTGTCGTATTAGGTGATAATGTACAGCCAAACAGTGCACTGGCTGCAAAAGAAGTGGATGCAAACTTCTTCCAGCACGTGCCGTATATGGAGGAATTCAACCGAAACAATGACGCAAATTTAGTACCGATTCAGCCGATTTACTTTGCGAACTACGGTGTATATGCTAAAAATTACGATTCAATCGAAGAGTTGCCTGAAGGGGCTACAGTTGCGATTGCCAACGATATTTCAAATGTGGACCGTTCGTTAATGCTGCTTGCTCAGCACGGTGTCATTACATTGAAGGAAAAAACGGATGTGTATTATACATTGGCAAGCGTGGAGGACAATCCGAAAAATCTTCAGTTTAAAGAAGTCGATTTGTTAATGTTAGCGCGTATGTACGATGATGCAGATGCAGTTGTTATGACACCTGCGTATGCGGCACCGCTTAACTTAACACCGAAAAGTGATGCGCTGCTGACTGAAGGCGTGGAAAACGACTTTGCCATTACTTTAGTAGCACGTGAAGACAACAAAGACGACGAAGCAATTAAAAAGCTTGCAGAAGCGATGACAAGTGAAGAAGTGCGTAACTTCCTGACAGAAAACTACGACGAAACAGCAACACCAGCATTTGAATAACTAAATTGATCAATGCCGAAACGCGGTTCGACTATGCGTTTCGGCTTTTTTTATTAAAAATGCTCTGAATCAAAGCAGCTTTTTGACCGGTATGCCTAATTTTGTTACCCTTTATTTGTAAACATTTGAAGGGGTGGTCAAGATGGCAGAAAATTTTAAAGCATTAGTCGTCAATAATGAAGAACAATTTACAGTGGACGTGAAGGAACTTTCCTTAAATGATTTACCTGAAGGAGACGTGCTGCTTAAAGTTGAGTATTCTTCTATTAATTATAAAGATAGTTTAGCAGCAATTCCGGATGGCAACATTGTGAAAAGCTATCCATTTGTACCGGGCATTGACTTGGCAGGAACGGTCATTTCATCGGAAAACCCGCAATTTAAAGAAGGCGACAAAGTGATTGCGACAAGCTATGAAATTGGTGTTTCTCATTTTGGCGGATACAGTGAATATGCACGAATCCCATCTGAGTGGCTTGTTCCGCTGCCGGAAGGACTTTCATTAAAAGAAGCGATGGTCATAGGTACAGCCGGCTTTACCGCAGCTTTATCAGTTCAGCGACTGGAAGAAAATAATGTAACGCCTGATAAGGGAAAAGTGCTAGTAACTGGTTCTACAGGCGGAGTTGGAAGTTTTGCCGTTTCGATTCTGTCAAAGCTTGGCTATGAAGTAGAAGCGAGTACTGGGAAAGAATCGGAACACGGGTTTTTAAAAAGCCTTGGTGCGACTTCGATCGTTCCGCGTGAAGAAGTATATGACGGTAAAGTTCGCGCATTAGGAAAACAAAAATGGGCAGCTGCGGTCGATCCTGTTGGTGGTGAGCCATTAGCATCATTACTTAGTCAAATTCATTACGGCGGATCTGTGGCAGTCAGCGGATTAACTGCAGGTACAAAACTTCCGTCAACGGTCTTCCCGTTTATTTTACGCGGTGTCAACTTACTAGGGATTGATTCTGTATATTGCCCGATGGATACAAGATTGAAGGTTTGGAACCGTTTAGCAACAGATTTCAAACCGGATAACTTGGAGCAATTAATTCAGCAAGAAATTACGCTTGAGCAACTTCCGGAAGCACTGCCAACACTTTTAAAAGGCCAGGCAAAAGGTAGAACAATCGTAAAGCTAGGATGATTTCTGAGTTGGAACTCTAAATTGTTTGGAATGGACGCACTTCTTCATTAAGGAGTGCGTTATTTTGATTTCCGGTAAAGTCATCTTCGATTCCTCCAATTTGTTGTCTTAACTCCTATATGACATTTGGAAATAGAAAAGGGGACAAGTTTGATTAAATTCATAAAATTATTTGAGGAGAGCGGAAGTAGTGGTTTAAAGAATTTTAAAAATATACGCCGTCGTGTGTCAACACGACAATATATATCTTTTAATTAATTATTTAATTAATTATTAAAGATCTTATTGAGGGGACGAATTTGGGCTTATCATCAGAGGATTAATTCAGATGATTAGATGTGACGAATCCGGTAATTGAGAAAGGATGGATTCGACCTATTAAAAGTGACCCTGATTTTTTTTGAATTTGAGGCAATAAATTATTTAGATATAGTAATTGAGTCGTATATAAACTAATCGGATGAACGCGAATTGTTCCCAATACATAATCTACTAGAGAAAAGGAATGTGAAAGGATGGAAAATTTAAATGGATTTTATGCCAAGCACATATGGCCAATGGAATAATGGAAACGGTATGAATGGGAGAACGGACTATGGCAAAAACCCCTTTGTCATTAATATTCATGGAGCGGCAATCGGAAATCATACGTATCGGACTGCACTATGGACAGGAGAACATCTGCAACTGACTGTCATGAGTTTACATCCGGGCGAAGATATCGGCTTGGAAATGCATCCGAACGTCGATCAGTTTTTACGGATTGAACAAGGGCAGGGAATCGTTCAAATGGGAAACAGAAAAGATAATCTGAATATGCAATGGCTCGTTTTTGATGATAGTGCCATCATCGTCCCTGCAGGAACATGGCATAACTTGATCAATACCGGAAATATTCCGTTAAAGCTTTATTCCATCTATGCACCGCCGAATCATCCATATGGTACCGTCCATCCGACGAAGCGGGATGCGAATATGCATGACCACTAGTTTTGGGAGCTTGCACAAATGTGCGAGCTTCTTTTCTGTTGACATTATACCTATAGGGGTATATGCTGTAGTAAGAAATAGCAGAGGATGTTCCTACAGCTATTGATGAAATTTTATCGTTTGACTTATACCCTTAGGGGTAGTATAGTGTGGGTAATAAATTATTCTAAATGAGGTGAGCATATGCAGTATGATCCAAAAGTATTGGCTCGAATGAAAAAAGTCGAAGGTCAGCTACGCGGCATTTTACGGATGATGGAAGAAGAAAAGGACTGCAAAGACGTAATAACGCAACTGAGTGCTGTCCGCTCTGCTGTTGACCGTACAATCGGTGTCATCGTGACGGATAATTTAGTCGAGTGTCTATCAAAAGAAGATGCCGATACAATCGATAAAAATGCTATGGTGAAACAGGCAGTGGATTTACTAGTAAAAAGTCGATAAGGCTTTTTATTTTTAAAATAAATTATACCTATAGGGGTAGGGGGACTAAAGTTGGAAAAGAAAAGAACAACTATCGTATTATTCAGCGGAGATTATGATAAGGCGATGGCTGCTTACATTATTGCAAATGGTGCGGCAGCCTATGATCATGAAGTAACGATCTTTCATACGTTCTGGGGTATCAATGCATTAAGAAAGCAAGAACCGGTATCTGTTAAAAAAGGGTTTCTTGAAAAAATGTTTGCCAAAATGATGCCGCGTGGTGCGGAAAAACTGGGGCTATCAAAAATGCAGATGCTCGGCATGGGGCCAAAAATGATCAAACATGTCATGAATAAGCATAACGCGTTAACGTTGACACAACTTGTAGAAATGGCGCAGGAACAGGACATTAAGCTTGTGACATGTACGATGACGATGGATTTACTGGGACTTCAAAAAGAAGAACTGCTGGATGGTATCGAATACGCCGGAGTAGCCGCCTATTTAGCGGATGCTGAAGACGGAAACGTAAATTTATTCATATAAGGAGTGTCATATGGAAACAATACTATTAATTGCTGTGATCGTGGCTTTTTTTGCCTGGCGCATGAAGCCTGTAAAAGGCGTCAATACGATCTCAACGGCACAGCTGAAAATAATGTTGAATGACAAAGATAAAGTGTTTGTTGATGTACGTACACCTGCTGAGTATAAGGCACGTAATGTGAAGCAATTTAAAAACATTCCGCTTGGTTCGGATTTATCAAAGCTGCCAAAGGGTAAGGAAATTGTAGACATTTGTCAAAGCGGCATGCGTTCGAAACAGGCATGCAACCAACTGAAAAAATTAGGCTATGAACAAGTAACAAATGTTCGTGGCGGCATGAGTGCCTATTAAGGAGGAATTTATAATGAAAACTATTTTACCAAAAGAAGTACAAGCAAAACTGGAAGCCGGTGAAGCGGTTCATTTAATCGACGTCCGTGAAGTAGCGGAAGTAGAGGCAGGTCATATCCCTGGCGTTACCCACATTCCTTTAGGATTACTTGAATTCCGTATGCATGAGCTGGATAAAAAAACACCCTATATAATGGTTTGCCGTTCCGGTGGGCGCAACGGGCAGGCAACAGCCTTTTTACAGTCACACGGATTTGACGTAACAAATATGACTGGCGGCATGCTTGAATGGAATGGCGAAGTTAAGTAAAAATTTTTAAAATAAATTATACCCTTACCGGTATGAGTGGAGGATAACGATGATTAAATCAGATGTACAACTTGATGCAAAAGGTTTAGCTTGCCCGATGCCGATTGTCAAAACGAAAAAAGCGATGAACAGCGTTGCAGAAGGACAAGTGCTGGAAATACAGGCGACAGACAAAGGTTCTATCGCGGATTTAGCCGCATGGTCGAAAACGGTCGGTCATCAATATATCGGCTCAAATGAAGTGGATGGGGTGTTTTATCACTATATCCGAAAATGTAATCCGGAAATGAGTGAAGCAGCAGAAAAAACTTTTGAACATACGATTTCAAATGAAGATGCGGTGAAACAACAAGGCTTAATATTGGATGTCCGTGAAGCAGCAGAATATGCTTTCGGCCATATCCCGGGGGCAAAATCAATTCCAATGGGCGAATTGACACAACGTTTGGATGAACTCGTTAAAGACGAAACCATTTTTGTCATTTGCCGTACAGGGACACGCTCGGATCTGGCAGCGAGACAACTGGCTGAAGCAGGATTTACAAAAGTATACAACGTTTTGCCGGGAATGACGGGTTATGAAGACGAGTTGCAGAAAGAAGTAGAGTAGTAGAAAAATTTTTAAATAAAATTATACCTATGGGGGTAATTGTAATGGCAGTAACAGCATGGACAGCCGCACAAGTGGCGCGCAAAATAATTGAAAACAAAGAATTGTTTATTTTAGATGTTCGTAATGAAGACGCATTCAAAGACTGGAAAATTGACGGTCACAAATTCGAGTACTTAAATATTCCTTACTTCGATTTGTTGGACGGTGTAGAAGAAATTTTACCGCAAATGCCTGCCGACAAAGAGGTATTGGTTGTTTGTGCTAAAGAGGGTTCTTCCATCATGGTCGCAGAAATGCTTTCCGATGCAGGTCTTGATGTCGGTTACCTTGAAGGCGGCATGAAGTCTTGGTCGATGTACCTTGAGCCGATTAAAGTTGGAGTCTTGGATAACGGCGGTGAATTATACCAGTTCGTGCGTTTAGGGAAGGGCTGTCTTTCATATATGGCGATCAGCGGAGGGGAAGCAGCGATTATTGATGCGGTTCGCTTCACAGATGTCTTCACAAACTTCGCGAATGAAAAAGGCGTCGAGATTAAGCACGTTTTCGATACACATCTGCACGCAGATCACATCTCCGGCGGACGTCATATTGCAGAAAAAACGGGTGCAACGTACTATCTGCCTCCAAAAGACGCGGAAGAAGTAGTATTCGACTATACAACACTTGAAGATGGTCTAACAGTAAATTTAGGTACATCGCAAATTGAAGTAGGTGCGATGTATTCACCAGGTCACACAATCGGTTCAACATCATTTGTCATTGACGGCAAGTATTTATTGACAGGGGACATCCTGTTTATCGACTCAATCGGACGACCGGATTTAGCCGGTTTAGCGGAGGATTGGGTTGGTGACCTGCGCGAAACATTATACAGACGCTACCGCACATTGGCGGAAGATTTAATTGTTTTGCCGGCACACTTCATGATCATTGATGAACTGAATGAAGATGGAACCGTAGCAAAACGGCTAGGAGATTTATTCGCCGAAAACCATGGTTTAAATGTGGAAGATGAAGAACAGTTCCGTTCAATGGTAACGGACAATTTACCGCCACAGCCGAATGCCTATCAAGAAATCCGTATTGTGAATATGGGGAAATTGACGCCAAGCGATGAGGAACAGACAGAGATGGAAATCGGTCCAAACCGCTGTGCAGTAAGATAACGATTAAATCGTTTTACAAAACATTCAAATTTATAGAAAAGAGGAAATACACATGAATATTAAACAAACACTGGATGCTAAAGGTTTAGCTTGCCCAATGCCGATTGTCAAAACAAAAAAGGCGATCGATACTCTGAACTCTGGAGACGTGCTGGAAGTATTAGTGACAGACAAAGGCGCATTAAATGATTTTACTGCATGGGCAGGTGCTGGCGGCCACACAATCGTTGAACAAAAAGAAGAAGCGGGTGTCCTGTACTTCTATATTCAAAAAGCATAAAAAAATAGCGGGTAGAAAAGACTGCTATCCGCTTTCTTCATTCGGCGGTGGATTAGCAGAAGGGCAAATGAATTTTTGAAAGAAGGAAAGCTTATGGAAATCGATTTATCAGTAATGTATATAACGGTCATCTTTGCCCTAGGGTTTATCGGATCGTTTCTTTCCGGTATGCTGGGGGTCGGCGGTTCGATCATTAAATACCCGCTACTGCTCTATATTCCACCACTGTTCGGCTTAGTCGCATTTACCGCACATGAAGTTTCCGGTATTAGTGCCGTACAAGTGTTGTTCGCATCACTTGCAGGGGTTTGGGCATACCGGAAAAGCGGATTGCTGAATAGAGAGCTCATTGTATATATGGGGGTGGCGATATTAATCGGCAGCTTCATCGGCAGTTACGGCTCGGGATTTTTATCTGAAGATGCCGTGAATATAGTATATGGGCTGCTTGCTGTCACTGCGGCGGTGATGATGTTTATACCGAGGAAAACAGTTGAAGACGCTACAGAAATTACATTCAATAAAACATTGGCGAGTATACTTGCACTCATCGTCGGCATCGGATCCGGCATTGTCGGGGCAGCCGGCGGATTTTTGCTTGTACCGATACTGTTGACAGTGTTAAAAATTCCGACGCGTATTACAATTGCGACAAGTTTGGTGATTACATTCATCTCATCGATCGGAGGAAGTATCGGGAAAGTGATGACAGGGCAGGTCGACTATTGGCCAGCATTCATAATGATCATTGCAAGTATCATCGCGGCTCCGCTTGGTGTAAAAGTCGGTCAGAAAATGAATGTGAAAATACTGCAATGGCTGCTTGCAATCATGATTGGGGCTACAGCTATTAAAATATGGATCGATATTTTACAATAATAAAAAAGGGTGAAGCGGCAAGTTGAGCTTCACTCTTTTTTATTACCTTCACATTGGCTCAATATAGTTTTACAAATCTAGCATTCCAGATTTACAAAAGAACTTTACAATGAAATCGAATTACAAATTAACGGTTGCTTAGGAGGATATTTCATTGATGAAGAACAAGAAAAAATGGTTGACTTATGCACTTGCGGGGACAGTAGCGGTATCATCACTTTCGGTTTTGCAGTTAGATTCAGAGGCTGAAGCAAAACAGGCAAAAAAGGATCCGACGAATGTCATCATGCTTGTGATGGACGGTTCCAGTAATAATGCGGTATCGTTGGCACGCTGGTACAAAGGCGAGAGTCTTGCGATGGATGAAATTCTGACAGGTGCTGTGACAACTTATTCAGCCGAATCCGCGATTACAGACTCGGCACCGGCAGGAACGGCGCTTGCTACAGGTCACAAATCAAACAGCGGCTATGTAGGGGTACTGCCGTCTGTAATTGATATGCCAGGAGTTAAAGGGAATCCGGACGATGCCTTTACACCGGTTGCCAATGTGCTGGAAGGAGCAAAACAACTTGGCAAAGCAACAGGGATTGTTTCCACTTCCGAAATTCAACATGCGACACCGGCTAGCTTTTCTTCACATGTAACTTCCCGCAGTAATTATGACGATATCGGTGAGCAGCAAGTATATCAAAATATGGATGTCATTCTTGGCGGTGGATATGATTACTTAAAATCAGAAAACCGGAAAGATGGCGAAAATCTGATTAGCGTGATTGAGGACAAAGGATATGATCTCGTTACAACACGCGATGAGTTATTAACGACTAAATCCGATAAAATTTACGGCAGTTTTGCCGGCAGTTCATTGGCTTACGAACTAGATCGTACGAAAACAAATCCAAATGAACCTTCATTGGCGGAAATGACATCAACAGCAATCGATACGCTGAACAAAGATAAAGATGGTTTCTTCCTTATGATCGAAGGCAGTAAAATCGACTGGGCAGCCCACGCAAATGATCCAATCGGAATGGTGACGGATATTTTGTCATTCGATGATGCGGTAAATGAAGCGCTGAAATTTGCGAAGAAAGACAAAAATACGATGGTAATAGCCGTAACAGACCACGGCAACAGCGGAATTACAATTGGTAATGAAAACACGAACTCTACATATGACAAAATTAATATTTCCAATTATATTAATCCATTGAAGAAGGCTACGATGACAGTCGAAGGCGCACTCAGCCACTTAAAGGAGGACCGCTCGAATTTAGTTGAAGTAGCGAAACTATATGGACTTGATAATTTAACGGCAGAAGAAACAGCTGCCCTGAATGCAACAGAGACAAGGAAGCTTGCCGGTACTCTTGTTAATCTTTTATCAAAGCGTGCGGATTTAGGATACACGACGGGCGGCCATACAGGTGATGACGTATTCCTGTACTCTTATGGACCAAAACGCATTTCCGGACTAGTGGACAATACCGATTTAGCTAAAGAAATGGCCAACTTCATGGGGATCAAATTGGATAAATTAACAAAGGATCTTTACACGAACGCGGAAGCAGCGCTGAATGGTAAAGGCATGACGACTTCAATCGACCTTTCGGATAAGGAAAATGCGGTACTAGTAGTGAAGAAAGGTAAGACTACTTATGAAATCCCTGAAAATAAGGATATCATCATTAAAAGAACGACAAATAAATCAGGCAAAGTAAAAACAAGTGAAATTCAAACGAATACAATCAGTGTATACAATGAAAGTGGATTCTATATTTCAAAAGAAACAATTAAGAAATTGAAGTAATTGCTATTTCCTCGCCAGCTTGTTTGGCGAGGATTTTTTGTTTGAAGCAGTCAGGGCAGTTTTTTAAAGGTAATCAGTCATTTGATGTCGAAACTAGAAAATAATAGTGAATGTGGGGGTAATGGAGTGCACGTCGAAACTGAAAGATTATTAATACGTAATTTTAAAATGAACGATTTACAGGCGGTATATGAATATACATCCGATGCCAATGTGATGAAATATATACCTGAAGGGGTTTTTACAGAAAAAATTGCAAAAGAATTTATCGAACAAAATATTGGGGATGAAGCGGAAAAGTTCGCGGTCATATTAAAAGGTGAAAACACTTTGATAGGGCATCTCTTTTTCGGGAAATATTTCGGTGATCATACATATGAAATTGGCTGGGTATTCAATCCGAAATTTTATAATAAAGGGTATGCTACTGAAGCGGCTCATGAAATGTTACAATATGCCTTTGAAGAAATGAAACTACATAGAGTGATCGCAACTTGCCAGCCGCAAAATCCGCCTTCGTATCGTGTAATGGAGAAAATCGGTATGAGAAGGGAAGGTTATTTCAAAAAATGCATTCCAAACGGTGAAGAGTGGTGGGATGAATACTATTACGCGATTTTGGGGGAAGAGTGGAAATAACTGCATCAAAGAGGGAGTGATATTTATGGCACATACAACAAAGAGAAGAGTAATTTTAGATTTGGCAATTACTCTGGATGGATTGATTGAAGGAAAAAACGGTGAAATCGACTGGTGCATTATGGACCCGGAAATGAACTTTAACGATTTTTTAAATCAAATAGATATCATTTTTTACGGCAGGAAAAGCTACGACTTATGGGGGCAGTATATACCTGAAGAAGGGAGTTCCAAAACCGAAAAGGAAATGTGGGATCTGGTCCATAGTAAAGAGAAATATGTGTTTTCCAGAACTCAAAACGGGGATGGGAATGATGCGAAATTTATAAATGAGAACATCCGTGAAGAAGTGAGGAAATTAAAGAATACACCTGGGAAGGATATTTGGTTATACGGCGGAGCAAGCCTCATTACGACTTTTATCAATTTAGGGCTTGTGGATGAATTCAGATTATCGATCCATCCCGTCGTATTGGGAGAAGGGAAACCGCTGTTTATCGATATTAATGAGAGGTTAAATTTAAAAGTCGTGAATACAACAACATTCTCTTCCAGAGTTGTACAAATCATTTATCATTATGAGGGGAGTCATAAATAGTAGAAAGACCGATATTCGTTTGGAGCTATCGAAAGAAAAGGAGAGAAAGTTAATTGCCGTTCTCTCTTTAATTCTTTCCATCCCGCGCTTCATTTTCTAATAAAGGGCTGAGTTGTTCTAATATATTTTGAAATCTTCTAATAAAAGTGAGATTTTCTAATATAAGTGTCGGTTGTTCTAATAAGTAGGTGATTTGTTCTAATATCATCTGCAGATCTTCAAATATCCTGTACGGAAGTTCTAATATCTGCTCAAATCTTCTAATATAATCAAAAAGCCTATAAAGAAAATTCTCCATAAATAAATTGTTTTAATAAAATTCGCGAAAGTTCTAATATCCCGCCCGGAAGTTCCCTCTTTATTTTTTAGATATTAGCGCTTTTCTTATTGTTTACAGGTATAATGGATTTTGCTCCATAACTACACTGAAAGATGCGGTTCTTGAACAAGAATTACCGCCTGTTTTCATAAAAGGGGATTTAGCATTGATTAAACAAATTGCGGTTATATTGCTGTCGTTGCTGTTGATAACCGGGTGTAATGCCAGCGATATTAAACGGAATACAGAAATTGAAAAAAGACTGCATTCTTCGATTATGATGGTATCCGATAACAGTACAAGTAAAACTTCTCTAAACACATTTGAGGATTTTGAATGGGACAAGGCGTTTTTAATTCAGCCTTATACGACACAAACAGATTTAGAAAAACAAGTCGGCGTTAAATTTACAGATCCAAGCAACATTGGTTCGAGAGATGATATTTATCTATTGGTTTTTATCCATGAGGGTAAAGCAGTACAATATGCCGAAATTCAACGTTTACATACCACTTTTTCTTTGGGGGATAAAGAGTATCTTGAACCGGCAAATGATGTGATTTATATTGAAAGGTAATCCGGAAAAATAAATGTAAATTATCTTGCTAAATAGGTTGCTTTCCTAAAAGAAAGGGTATAAGATTTACTACAGTTTTGGGTAAATTAGAAGTGATGCTTCTTCAAAATTATGTAGTAAAGGAGTGTAGTAATGGAGATTGGTGTAAAAGCAAAAAGAGAAGTTAAACCTAGAATTAAAATTAACAAAGCGGATTTTTACTGGTTTTTCTTTTTTGTTGCACTACCCTTTATTTCTATAGTTTATTCGATTGCTGAATTTCTTTATAAGAACTGAATTCTTGTCATCCACCAAGCATTACTATACAAGGCATTGGCTAATTGATTTTGAAATTAAATAAATAGGGCTAAAAAGAGCATTTTTCCGATATAAGGAAAATGTTCTTTTTTTGAATTCACTTATTTCGCTATATATGTATAATTATAAGTATATATTTTTGAAAATTGAAATGAATATTGAACCGGTACAAGCGGTTAAAGTGATCCATCAGGCGTTCAAGCGTTACGAATCAGATCCGCAACCATCCAGTGCTTTAAATGAAACAGCAGATTCCATTAGTACTGAGATCAAACAAGGGACAGAAATGTTCGGGGTATACGATAACGATGAATTAATAGCGCTCGTAAAATGTGTTTTAAATGAGGAATTCATCTATTTTTCAAGATTGTCTGTGTTGCCTGAAAATCAGGGGAAGGGCGTAGCAACTAACTTGGTGAACTATTTAGAAAGCTACGCTGTACAAAATAATATATTTGTTTCAAAATGCAAAGTCCGAAAAAGTGAAAAGAACAATATCGCGCTTTATTCAAAATTAGGATATAAAATCGTGAAAGAAGAAATCATCATCAATAAAAATGGTGATGAAATTCCGGCACTCACAATGCAAAAGAATCTAACTATTTGAGAAAAATTTGCAGTTGATTATTTTGATCGATTGTTCCAAGCAAAATCGCATTAATTTCTACATTATACGTTTTGTTTACGGTGTTTTTAAGGGTTTCTTCAGTATAGACAGAATTACTTAACGCTTCATAATTAATCTTCCCCTCTTTAATAATCGTCATTGGATAGGAAAAAGGTTGTGATGTAATGTTGAGATCAGACTTTGTGACAGGCTGATGGTCTGGTGACAGGAAAATTGAAATTTCCCCATCCGGTTCCCATAGAGCTAATGCAATTTTACTCATATCCGAAATACTTTGTTTTCTCATTTCAGATAAAATAACGTCTATTGTGATTCTTGCTTTTTTTAAATTCCTAACATTAATTTCCCCATTTTTAACGAGAGGGATTGGGGGAGGCGCTACAAATTCTCTGAACGGGAGAAACTTTCTCATTACATATATACAAGCTAAATAAAGGATGACTAAAACAGTCATGGAAATTAAGGAGCCTTCTAATCCCAGCCCTTCATCTGATAGTGGATGGGCAATAATATTTCCAATAAGTATAGCCATTGCATAATCAAGTAATCGAAGTTGGGAAAACGAACGTAATCCCATTATTTTGACAACAAAAAATAAGAAGATAAAGGCGATAATTGCCCTTAATATCCATTGAATTGCAGTAAGAGATTCCTGAGCGTAAAAAAAGTCCACAGTGTCACTTCCTTCGAACCTAGTGCTGTTCCTATTTTTACCTGAATTTCTGAAATTATTCGAAGGTGGCTTTACCCTATACTGTTTCCACTATTCATTTAAGAATCAGAATGGGTGCTTTTGTTTTTTAAATACAACCATACAATAAAAATAAACCAGCTATAGCCAAGTGACCAACCGGCTATTACATCCGAGGCGAAGTGACGCGCTTCTGTAATTCGGGAAAGTCCGATGAGTAAAGTTAAAATAATAGCTGCAATCCAAACGATCAGTGATGCTTTATTGAAATTATAAAGGCGGTTCAGTACATAGGCGATCGTAAATACATACAATAACCCATGTACAGCATGTCCTGAAGGAAAACTGAATGTGGAAAATTGATCTGCTATATCCGGACGCGGTCTTTCAATCAGGCGTTTTAACAGTTGATATAATCCGTATCCGCCACCTACGGAAAAAATAACAAAACCAATCAGCCTAAAGTCTTTTTTTCGAAGCCAAATAAGGATACAAAGAATGATTGCGACAGTAAAAATAAACTTAGTTTCACCGTAAGCCCGAAATATAAAAAATAGCGCACCTTTACGGTACGCACGACAAATGGCCAACTATCCTAAATTTTTTTCAGATAGTTGGCTATTTTGCACATGTGGCTTGAATATTTTCTGACCAAGGCATGTAGTTATGTAAAATCTCAGGTTGCTGATGAAATGGTAAATTTGGTAATTCCGTCATCAGCTTCACCAGATACTGATAAAAATCAATCCCGTTTGCTTTGGCCGTTTCAGCCAAGCTTAAACAGATGGCATTCGCATTGGCACCCGCTTCGCTCACAGAGAAAAGCCAATTTTTACGGCCAATAACATTTGGACGAATCGCATTTTCAGCGGGATTATTGTCAATTGCGATGTGACCGTTATCAAGAAAGACTTTTAACTCATCTGCTCGGCTCAATGTGTAGTCCGCTGCTTTCGCAATTGCGTTTTTACCAAAGAAAGGAGAACGGTCAATCCAATCGAAAAATTCAGCTACGATGGGCTTTGCTTCTTGTTGACGAACTCGCACACGTTCTTCCGGTAAAAGGTGTTTGATTTTACGCTCGATGTGAAATAAACGATCGCAATATTCAACACCTATTCGCCCGTTTTTACTATCAGCTTTCAGCCAATAACGTCGTACGTGCGCCCAACAGTTAGCGAACTGAACATTAGGCAATTGACCATAAGCCGAATAGCCATCACAAATCACAGTCCCTTTGAACCCTGCAATTAAATTTTCTAATATAGCTCGCCCTCGTGAGAGAGCGCTCTTAAATAAAACGATAATAGGACCTTCACTTTGTACACTACGACATACCCAGTTATAGGCGTTCGATTGAGCGGATTTCCCATCTGAACGTTTGAGTATTTGTGCATACGTTTCATCCACATGCAGCACAGATTTCGCCGTCAATAGTTGCTTCATCAAAACATAAAGCGGTTGAAGCCAATCTTCTGCTACGCGTATTACCCAATTGGATAAATTCTTATCGTTGGTATGTAGGCCATGTCGCTCCCATTCATTTACCTGACGGTAAAGAGGCAAGTACTGGATAAACTTATCATAGATAAGTTTTGCTAAAACAGTGGGTCCGGCAATGCTTCTTTGGATAGCGCCTTGTGGTGCTTTACCACGTTTGATTTGTGCTTTTTGTAGGGCATCTTTTTTACACGCTTTGCACTCATAAGCATGTTCAAAATGTTGTACACGTTTCAACGTAGCTGGAATAAATTTCGCTTCTTCACGTACCATCGTTGAACTGAATTCTACCATTTCACCGAGACAACAATCACAAGCTAAATTAGCTGGATGATGATGAATTTCCTCAACTTCAATATCCTCACGAAACGAATCATTTCGTTTTTTATTTGTCTTTTTACGAGTAACGGTATAACTAACCGTTTCCGTGCTTTGTTCTTCTGTCTGCTCAGGTTCGTTAAAAGACGGATCTTCTTCAAATAAAGAGCCCTGTCCGTCTGGTGCTTGATATTTGGATTTCTCTGACTTAGAGCCGTATAAGGCTTTCGTTAATTGACGAACTTGTTCCGTCAACGCTTCTATTTGTCGATTTGACTGAGCTAACTGTTCTTCAAGTAATCGTATAATACGTTCGTTTTGTTCTTCTTGCTTCTGTTTAACAAGCGTCAAATCGTTCACCACTTTTCCGTTCAAGTTATATGTGGATGATTATACCATTTAATATATGATGATTAAAAGATACCTTTTACAGATTTTGCAATTGCCTTCGGCTGTTGTAGAGATAATCCTTCCAACAACCAACGCAGCTCTTGTTGCGAAAGTTTGCGTACCTCATTTTCATCTTTTGGCCATTGTAATTTCCCATTATCTAATCGTTTATAAAGCATGGCGAAGCCATCTCCATCGAAATACAAACATTTATACCGATCCTTGCTCCATCCAGAAAACAGAAAGATAGAATCACTATACGGATCCAATTCGAAAGAATCTTGAATGAGCGTTGCGAGACCATCAATACCTTTACGCATGTCTGTCTTACCGCAGATGATGTAGATGTTTTGCACGCTCGTAAAATCCTGTTTCATCCCTTCAGCTCCTTCATAATGGTTTGGATAATGCGCTCATCTACGCCATTGAAGAAGGAAATTTCAGCCACAGCGGTTTTAATTACACAACTTGGCTCAGCAGTGTATTGAAGAGAATGATTCGAAGAAGTTTCAACTGGAAGAGGATCGAGTTTGACGGGAACAATGGTTAATTTGTTTTTAGACATAAATGGCACCTCCTTTGGTTGATACATTTATCGTACCGGAGGTGCCTGATGTTTTATATGCGTTGTTTGATTACGGGCTTACGTTTCACCTAAATGATGAAACAGTGTAATGAATTTGTTTCCATAAAGTAATTCAAATGCCCCTTTATCAAAAGCTTGAATGAACGCTGTTTCAAACGTTAACCACAAAAAGCAGAATACAATGAAGGTGAAAATAGCTAATAGAAATGGCCGCTTTTTTATTTTTGTTCCTCCTCACTTAGATGAATGCACAGTAAATAAAAGTTATTATGGCTATTTGCAAAGAAAAATATATTATATTAAAAGAACTCGATTCCGTTTATACGAAATCGAGTTTTGTTTTTGAATTCATTAATTTGAAGATGAAGCTAAGACAGCGAGTTGACTAATTCTGGTTATACAACTCCTTATACAAAACATATTTTAACGCAGAAATCTCATCTTCTGACAGTGTACCTTCCATTTCGGATACTACATCATCGATACTGATGGAACCGCTTTGGGCCTGCTCCTGAATCGTCAGTAAACGATTAATGCCCACTTTTTTTATTAGCAGGCGCGTCGCCTCTTCTTTTGTTTGGAACGGAAGAGAATCCGGGTCCGTAGCTGCTGCTTCATTTACAATTTCCTGGAGCTTCGGATCATTTGCAATATAGGATTTCACTTCTTCTTTGTCTTCTTCATTTAAATTGGCTTCTACTTGTTCGACGATTTTTTCGGAAGCGATATTTGTCCCAAAATGCCACACAGCATAGCCAGCTGCTCCGAGTAAAACAAGGATAATTACAGTTATCGTTAAAAATTTCTTCATCAAATCACTCCTGACATTCTGAATATAGCACAACCTCTGAAAATCCACGAAGAAAAAATGTTTCTATATGTACATTCAATAGCTAATATTTGATGAAAATTCCCGTTATATAAACAGCGTTTGAAAAAAGGAAGATTAACTCGGATGATTTAGGGAAAGTTAAAAAATGTGAACAAAAATATAAATTAGACTTTATAGCTGGCAGGTTAGGAAGGTCTATCAAGGAGGTTCATCTATCATGGGAAAAACAGAGCAGACAGTTTCTGAATTGATGCTTGATCAATTGTATATGTTCGGGGTACGACGGATATACGGGGTAGTAGGTGATGCGACATTCGGGCTTATCGATGCACTGGCAAAACAGGATAAAATCAAATACATTGCGGTCAAACATGAGTCGACGGCTGCTTTTATGGCATCTGCAGAAGCTAAACTGACTGGCGGTCTTGGTGTATGTACGGCAACGATGGGACCAGGTGCAGCAAATCTTATAAATGGACTTGGTGATGCGCATGCAGACAGAGCGCCAGTACTGGCAATCACCGGGCAGGCCGAAAGCAGTAAAATCGGAACGGAATATCCGCAATATATAGATCAGCAGGAACTAGTGAAGCCTTTTGCCGCTTATTCAGCAAATCTGGCCAGCCCGGATGCGACAATTGAAGTCCTGCAAAAAGCAGCGCGAACTTCTCTCGGACAAAGAGTTGTAACCCATATCTCGATACCTAAGGATATTATGATGATGTCTGCTACGGGAGAGCCGCGACGATTGCCGGATGTAATTGAAGGTACTTCCAGCTTTACTAATGAAAGCCTGAAACACGCATTGGACATTATGAGAACAGCGAAGCGGCCGATGATCCTGGCTGGTTTAGGTGCCACTTCTGTCTCAGCGGATTTGGAAAAACTGGCGGATCTGTGGGGAGCCGGCATTCTAACAAGTTTAGGCGGAAAAGGCTTGTTTGATGAAGCTTCACCACTTGTTTTACAAGGAATTGGCGAAGGCGGGAATCCTCATGCAGCCGAAGTATTTAAACAGGCTGATGTAGTACTTCTTGCAGGAACGACTTGGTGGCCGGAAGGGTTTGTGCCAACAGATGCAAGGATAATTCAGATCGACCGCCAATTTGATAAGTTTGTAAAAGAAATTCCGACAGAACTAGGAATCATGGGAAAAACCGAGGAAGTTATTCCGATTTTAACGGAGAGCCTGCAAAAATTCACACGCTCTGAAGATTGGGTTACCCATTTACAGCAAGTAAAGGATAAATGGGCAGCGCAAAATGAGGAGGAGGGCAATACGAAAGGCTATCCTGTCCATCCTTCCCGAATTATCCGTGCCATTGACCGTACAGTAGCCGCGGATGCGATTCTCGCACTGGATACCGGCGATAATACGGTATGGACGAATCGTAACTTCAAACAAAAAGAGCAATCTGTATTATTTTCCGGTTACTGGCGGACAATGGGCTTCGGTCTTCCGGCAGCGATGGCGGCAAAGCTTATCAAGCCAGAGAAACAAGTTGTGGCGATTGTAGGCGACGGAGGGCTTCAAATGGTGCTTGCAGATCTATTGACAGCAACCCGCTACGAACTTGATATTACGGTCGTTGTTTTAAATAATGAAAGTCTGCAAATGGAAAGGGATAAGCTGAAAGTTGCGAAGAAGGAAGAAGTAGGAGTTGATTTGACGAATCCTGATTTTGTGAAATTGGCAGAAGCCTGCGGTTGGAAAGGATTACGACCTGCTTCAGATACCGAGCTGGAGTCTGTGATGGAAGAAGCGCTCAATACGAAGGGTCCAACACTGGTGGACATCAGCACAGCACAAGTATTTTTCCCGGAAACACAATAAATAAAGTGAAATGACCTTTTAAAGGGCATCCTATTTTTGGGCTTTTAATGACCAAAATGCTGGAATAATTTTATCGAAGGAAAGATTTAGGACTGTTTAAAGTAATTCATACAGGGTATTCAAAAAAATGTAACAATTTTTGTGAAGGAAAATCTGATAAGCAATTTTAAACCTTACGGAAATTATCCTCGCAATAAATGAACTAACTAGATAGGAGATGATTTTTGATGGGAAACCCAAACCTGAACGATCCACGAAAAAAATATTATACGGAGAAGTTCCCTGATCAAGAACAGAGTACTCCGGCACTACAAAACGAAATGAGTCCAAAACCTGATTGTGGAGAAAAATCATATAAAGGGCATAATCGTCTGGAAGGGCGAAATGCATTAATTACCGGCGGCGATTCCGGAATTGGCCGTGCTGCCGCGATTGCCTATGCACGTGAAGGCGCTAATGTCGCGATTCAATTCTTCCCTGGAGAAGATGAAGACGCAAATGAAGTGAAAGCATTAATCGAAGAAGCCGGTAAAAAAGCGTTGCTGTTGCCATATGACTTGCGTGAAGATGGCGCGGCAACAGAAATGGTGAAAAAAACAGTGGAAGCTTTTGGCGGATTAGACACGCTTGTCTTAAATGCCGGACAGCAAATCGCACAGAAGACTCTAAGCGATTTAACGATCAAACAAGTAGAAGATACGTTCAAAGTAAATGTTATCAGCATGTTTGAAGCCGTTAAAGCTGCTGAAGAACATTTGGAACCGGGAAGCGCAATTATCACGACGACATCGGTTCAATCGTACAATCCATCCACATTTTTAATGGACTATGCTTCAACTAAAGGTGCGATCAGCAACTTTACAGTAAACCTTTCTGCGTACTTTGCTTCTAAAGGCGTACGTGTGAACGGGGTTGCGCCAGGCCCGATTTGGACACCGCTGCAGTTGGATAACGGACAACCGGATGGCAAAATCCCTGAATTTGGCCAAAATGCACCACTTGGTCGCGCTGGGCAGCCTGCAGAACTTGCTCCAGTTTATGTCCTTCTGGCATCCGATGAAGGAAGCTATATTACCGGACAAATTTACGGGGTAACAGGCGGCGAGGCAATCGACTTATAATCCTGAAGGGTATCAAAAAATCTTCGAACAAACTGAATACAATGCAACAAAAACAGCAATCTCCTGGTTAAACGGGAGGTTGCTGTTTTATTTTGTTTGGATTAAATTATAAAATTAAAAATTACCTCAACAAATACTGGAAATTAATCCTTATAATGAAATTGCATGTTACAAAACAGATTTTACATCTTACATACTGCTTTTTGCGTGTTAGCACCAATTACAAAATTTGTATACATGGCGATGCTATACTACAAATCAAGAGGGAGGACCTATGAAAATACATTTACATATTGAGAGCAGCTTACGGAAATCGAAGTTCATGTACATGCCCCAGAATACAATGAACAAGTCGAGCAGCTGTTGAAAAAGCTCAATCAGGCAACAAAAAATGATACAATCGCCGGCTACATTGATGGGGATATTCATTTGATTAAAATGCAGGATGTGTACAGTATTTACAGCGAGCAAGGGAAAGTGTATATCCAAACGGATGAGCTGGAACTGGAAGTGAAACAAAAGCTTTATGAGCTGGAGGAACGATTTTCCTCACAGTTGCTACGAGTCAATAAGGCGACACTTGTTCATTTTGAGAAAATCGCTTCAATTCAGTCGAAGGTGCTCGGCAACCCACAACTTACGCTCGAAAATGGGGTAACGATTCCGATAGGCCGCAATTATTTCAAAGCATTAAAAGAGGCATTTGGATTAGGGGGAAACAGCAAGTGAAAAATTTAATACAAAGCCTATTGATAAGTTTATGTTCATCCTATTTCATCATCATGCTCATTTCAATAAAGTCTCCAAATGATTACTGGATGAGTGAAACGATTGTCCATCAGTTTTTCTATGCCGTCATTTTAGGAATTGTCATAGCAATAGCAAACCAGCTGTATAAATTGGATTGGTCAATGTTTGCCGTACTTATAATCCATTATGCGATTACTGTAACCGCAGTCTTTATCATCGGGTATTACGGTGGCTGGTTCGAAGTTGATAACGGCAAATCCATCTTTATCCTATACGCTCGCGCTTCGATTATTTATCTCCTTGTTTGGCTTTATTATTATACCGATGAAAAGCGCGCAATTCGAAAAATGAACAGTCAACTTCAACATCGAGGTGAGTAACATGCAAGTCTTGATAGATGTCCAACAGTTAACAAAGCGGTACGGAGAATTCGAAGCCGTAAAGGGAATCAGTTTTTCCGTGCAAAAGGGGGCACTTTTGGCTTTTCTTGGGAGTAACGGCGCAGGTAAATCTACGACAATTGAAATGTTATGTACGCTTTTGGAAAAAACGGGTGGAACGGTTTCAATCGATGGGCATACACTTGGTACATTGAAAGGCAATGAGGCGATTCGCCGAACGATAGGTATTGTATTTCAGGAAAGTATTTTAGATCATCAATTGACGGTAAAGGAAAATATCGTGCATCGTGGCCGTTTTTATCGCTTACCGAAGGCGGTATTACAGGATAACTATGATTTTGTGCAGCAATATTTAAAGCTGGCAGACATCGAACATAAAAAATACGGTTCGCTGTCAGGCGGGCAGCGACGTCGAGCAGATATTGCGCGGGCAATAATTCATAAGCCCAAGTTGTTATTTTTAGATGAGCCGACGACTGGACTCGATCCACTTACACGTCAATTTGTTTGGGCTACGATTGAGCGGTTGCGTAAAGAAATAGGCATGACGATTTTTTTGACAACACATTATATGGAAGAGGCAGCACATGCAGACGATATTATCATCATGAAAAATGGTGAGATTATTGCACAAGGATCGCCGAATGAATTAAAAGCGCTTTATGCGAAGGATTATTTGCAATTTGTATTAAAGCCTACAGTTGCCATTGAAAATATTTCAGCCATTTTACCCGGGATGCCTGTAAAGCAGCAGGACGGATGGAAGGTGGAAGTGGCATCTACAATTTCGACGATTCCGGTTTTAGCACAACTCGAGCCATATATTGCATCGTTTGAAGTAATTAAAGGTTCGCTTGACCAAGTATTTATTGAAACGAACGAAGCAGGGGAGGGAAAACAATATGCTGACGAGCTTAATTGTTCGCAATAATAAAGTCTTCTTCCGTGACAGAATGCTTGTCTTTTTCTCGTTGCTGTCTGTGCTGATTTCAATCGGGCTGTTTATTGTCTTTTTACAGAAGCTGCAAATTGCTGCAATTAGTCAGGTGATTGAAATGACGCCAGCTGTTGAATTAGTTGTCAGTCAATGGATGATTGCGGGGATTTTAACAATGACAGCCATGACATCAACACTGGCAGTATTTGCGATATTCGTTGGTGATCAGGAATCTAAGCGTACAGCTGATTTTCTTGTTACATCCGCATCAAGAATTTCTATTCAGCTAAGCTATGTCATCAGCTCGGTCATAGTCGGGTTTATCATGACGGCTATTGCTTTTATTGTATGTGAAATTTATTTATTGACGCTTGGTGCCCAGCTGCCGAGTGTATGGAAGCTTATGCAATTATTTGGTGTGATAATGCTGGGTGTGTTACTGAGTGCAATGATTAATTTAGTGATCGTGCTATTGGCGAAGTCAGCAAAAGCATTTTCAACGGTAAATTCACTGGTGGGTACATTAATTGGCTTTTTGTGCGCGGTCTATGTTCCGATGGGCGTATTGCCAAAAGCAATTCAAACGGTCATTCATTTCTTTCCTGTCAGTCACGTGGCAGTCTTGTTACGTCAGTTTTTGATGGAAGATTCTTTGCGAACGGTATTTGGAAATGCGGAAGAGGCAATGAATTCCTATATGCTAACTTACGGAGTTGTTTACGAAGTAGATGGTAGTATTTTAGGAACCCAATCAAGTGTATTGTTTATTTGCAGTTCGATTGTTGGAATAGCCATTTTTTCAACTATTCTATTCCGCCTGCAGCATAAGTGAAGTCTTTAAAAACCACTTTCCGTAAATTTAATGGAAAGTGGTTTTTTCATGAAGCAACGCGAATCTATCTTTAGCATCTGCTATAGCTTCTAGTAATGATTGACCTAAACGATCCGTAACTGATGTAATATCCTCCACATCGTTTGGAGTATTTAAAATGACGAAATATATTAGGTATTTATATTGGAATTATACATTCCCAAAACGTCGATTATAAAGTGAAAGAGTATATTTAGTGAAATAAATGATTTGGAAACGGGAACTGTTTCAACATTTGAGAAGGAGTCATGTTACTGAAATGCTTAAATTTTTTTGAAAGATGAGCCTGATCAAAGTAACCCATATTGAATGTAATATCTGCTAACGGCTGTTGCTGTAAGACTAGCTTTAAAGTTTGTTGGAATCGAATGATCTGGGCAAAATGTTTTGGCGATAAACCGAGTATTTCATCAAATTTATTCCGGATATATCGTGTAGAATAGCCCGTTAAAGATGACAATTGCTGAATGGAAACGAGTCCCATACTTTTGATAATTTCAGACAAGCATTGGTTTAACAAAGAAGAGTCATTTTTTTTGTATAGTAGGGAAGAACAGTGTTGCTCAAAGAAGTTGATTTTGTTTTGAAATGAAGTTTGTTCAAATATTTTGTAGGGGAGATCTTGATGTTTGGGAAGTACATCCTGAAAAGTGAATGCGGTATTAATTGTTTCCTTGAAAGATAAATTTGGAATTTCTGTACTTAGTTTTGAAGAGAGTCGTACACCAAAATAAGTAGTATTTGGTTGGAAAGCAAGTGAAGTCTCGTATGTTGCCTTTAATACTGAACCGCAAATAAATGCTTTTGGTGAATGTGAGTCACAGCAGAAAATTATATCAACACATCCATCCGGAATAATTTGAGGAATGGACTGATCATCCTTTGTATGAAATTGATAATATAAAACGGATTGTGATAAATATTGAACTTTTTTTTCTACATTTGCAAATGGAGATTATACGGCAGAGGAAGTTGTGAAGGCATATTTAGATCGTATTAAACTTTATGACCCTAGTTATAATGCATTTACGACAATGAATACGAAAGCTTTGGAGCAAGCTAAAGAACTGGATAAACGCCGTGCAAAAGGTGAGAAATTAGGAAAACTTGCCGGGATACCGGTTGTCATAAAAGAGGGCGTGGATATGGCTGGTTTTCCGCAGACTATGGGATGGGATAAATTAAGTCCGGAATCCGGCGGGTTGGCGTTTATCCCTGAAAAAGATGCAACGATTGTAGCGAGATTAAAAGCAGCAGATGCAATTATTTTAGGAAGAACAAACATGCCTGCCTTCGCTTCGGATGGTGCCAGAGCTACTAGCAGCTGGGATGGTGACACGTATAACGTTGTTAACAAAAAATTAGTTCCTGGTGCAAGCAGCAGTGGTACAGCAGCAGCGGTCTCGGGAAATATGGCTGTACTTGGAGTCGCTGAAGAAACAGGAGGGTCTATTCAAAATCCTGCTGGTGCGCAAGCGTTAGTTGGCGTCAAAACTACCTTTGGGTTAGTTCCTACATCTGGTGTCGTTCCGTTACGGGGCAGTACTCATGATGTGCTCGGGCCTAATGTAAGAACAGTACGTGATGCTGCTGTCATGCTGGACGTCATTGCAGGATATAGTTATGAAGATCCAAAAACAGTAGCCTCTATAGGAAATATGCCGGTCGGAGGATACACTTCGAAGCTTAGTACAATGTCACTCAGCGGAAAACGTATTGGACTTTATGGACCTGGCTGGGGCGGTGAAGAGCTGACGAAAGAAACGCAGCAACTTTACGAAGAAGCTATCAAAGTATTGAAAGCTAGAGGGGCAATCGTAGTAACAGATCCATTTGCGGACACAAAATTTGCCGAGTATTCTACATCACCGAATTTAGGCGTTCGCACACTTGCATATGATATGGAACAATATTTAAATAAACAAGGACCAGGCGTGGTTGCGCATTCAGTGGATGAGTTATTTAAAAAGGCAGGGGCATACCCGGATGTATTTAAAAATCAATATCCGGATGGATTGCCGAATGTAAAGGTTGCGCCTGATTTATCGGATTTTGTTAATACGAAGACAACATATATGCGCATGATTAATGGTGTTATTGATAAGTATGACTTGGATGCCTTTGTGTATCCTCAAACGTGGAAAGAAATTCCGCTGTTAGACAGTAAAGATTCATTTGGTAACACGACCGTACCTGAAATCAATATCGCAGGTATTCCTCAAGTAAACCTGCCTGCCGGATATTACAAGAGCGGGACGCCATTTTCTCTAGCATTCTTCGGTAAAGCATGGAGCGAGGCAGAGTTATTGGGAATGGCTTACGATTATGAACAAGCAACACATCATCGTAAAGCACCTGTACTTGTGACAAAATAATCCTAACCAAAAAGCATCAAAGGCATTTAATGTCCTTGATGCTTTTTAGTGTTTGCTGAATAGTTACGGTAATGTGTATTATATTTTGGATACTCCGGTTAAGTTTACTGCATTTTAATCTCTCCTGTTAACCCTTATACTAACAGTAGTGCAAGAATTATCAAAAAATTCTTTATTTACTCCTATATACTTAGTCTTGAGGTGAGCGGTTATGTATAGTGAAATCGTCCAAAAAATTGTGGATACATTAGAGGAGAACCTATTAACAACGTGGCAGTTGGAACATTACGCGGAAAAAATCGGTTATTCGAAATTTTATTTGACACGTCAGTTTAAAAAAGAAACCGGTTTAACTATTGGAGAGTATATCCGAAAAAGACGTCTTGCCATATCTGCTTTTCTATTGCTCCATACAGATTACACAATCCTTGATATTTCGTTTGAATGTCAGTTTCAATCACAAGAAGCTTTTACACGTGCTTTTAAAGAACTATACAGAATGCCACCCGGAAAATATCGTAATATGATGCGTTCTTTATATCAAAAGGAGGAAAAGAAAATGGCTGCAGTAAATGAAGTAAAGGGTTGGATTTTAACGGGAACAAACCCATCGCTTTATACAATGAAAGCGGATCACGAAGTATTCCATACAGGCTCGAAATCTGGTTATCTAGGATCTAATGGTCCTGTTGAAGAAGGTCAATTTGGTACTATGATGCAAACATTTTCAGCTGAAAAATGGATTGGCAAACGTATGAAAATGTCTTGTTTTATTAAAACAAAAAATGTGGTGAAGTGCGGTGCCTGGTGTCGGATTGATTCAAGAAACGGTGATTTGTTGCAATTTGATAATATGGACAACCGTTCAATTCATGGAACGACAGATTGGAATTATTACTCGATTGTGTTAGATGTTCGAGAAGAAAGCGCCTCAATTCATTTTGGACTTTTACTAACAGGATCTGGTGAAGCGTGGATCGATGGAATTTCCCTTGAGGAAGTGGACAATTCGGTAGCATCTACTAATATTGCAGGCTCTGCTGGTGAATTACCGCTGGAGCCAGTCAATTTGGGATTTGATGATTAATGATGCTGCTCGATTTACTATTTGATATTGTATTCAACATTTATACGTCATTAGGCTTCGAACAAAGGAATATAAAATCGAATCCAAAATGGAAAAAATTAAATATGACCATCCACAAGCTTATGAAATCTATGTGCAAAATCAAGTCCTATTCGAAACAGATGCCGAACTAAATAAACAGATTTTGGACTTAAATGTGAAAAGCAAAAGGGCAGTTAACAGCACCGTCAAAGAAATATACGCACGTTTTGCGGTACCGTTGTTTTAACTTAAAAGCCTTGATCCGCAACATGTGGGATAAAGGCTTTTATATTTTAATCTCTTCCTTTTAATATACTTTCTATATTATGTACTCGTTCATTTAATTCGTCTATTTGATTTTGTAAATTAACTGTCAGCTGTTTTTCCGCATTTAACCGTTCTTCTGCCCGCTTCGCATTTTTCTTGTTCGCTCTATAAAATAAAGCTACTAATATAATTGGAACGACTATAAAGCCTAGGGTAATGATCGTTGCCACTACATCTCCCAAATTTACACCTGATGCACCATTAGACATTGCTTCAATCCTCCTTACCACAATCCAGTAAACTGCCACCACTAAATTAAATTTATTACATGTGGTTTCATATATCAATGGAAAGTTCCGTCAAGCAATATTTCAAAAATAGTGATTCATGCCGTAATCAGCTTGAACCACTTTTTTTTATGCATCGGTTATTTCTTTAGTTTATGTTCTTTTCCGTTCAAATCTGTCACAACCAAGTGTGTATCTGAAGCTTTCATATCCTTAGCCAAAACATTGGAAAGCTTGCTTGTCGTTTTATGAATCAGACTATATTTGAAGATCCCTTTATTGTTAAAGTAATAAATTGAGGAATGGTCGTATAAGACCGATTTATTTTCTCCACCCGCTTCAACCGGATCTCCTGAATAAGAGTATCTGAATATATCAAAAGTCACCCGGGCATCAAAGCTAATTTCTTTTTTCTTATCACTCCTGCCATTCATCGATGTCGAATAGAGTGCAAGCTTACTGTCTATGAATTTTGTTCCGTCCTGTATAATCGCGCGGGGACTGAAGCCACCATTATTATCGATTTCCGTATAGAAGATCCGGTCGTTCCAAACGAACATGTTGCGGAAGGTACTGCCTGAAGGTTCTTCCATTTTCTTCAGGTTCTGTCCATTTGTATCCATCTTCATCACAGCATAAGCATAAGGTACTTCGTCTGCTTCAGCAAAACCGCCACTATAATAAGGAATAAAAATTTCATTGTTATAGACAATCAATGGAGTATTTTCATGCAAGTAACTAACGCTGTCATAATCCCAGGCACTACGAGGAATGTCATCATATTTCAATAAAACCTCTTGTTTCCCGGTTTCCGTATTCTCCTTTATGATCTGATAATAACCATCTTTGTCTTTAGCGGTTTCGTAGAGAAAGCCATCCTGTTCAATTGCTTGACCTTTTAGGCTGACATATGAACGGGAGTTGCTTAATTTCATTTTATCATCCATTGCACGTACCAGAAATGCCGAAAACTGTGCACGTGTGACAGCGTCTGCCGGCATAAATTTACCTTCAGATCCGCCTGCAACACGCTGTTTTGCAATTCCGTTGATGTCCTGATAAGCCCAGTGTGCAGGCGTGACATCAATGAATGTCGGTTGCTTATCAAATGGCATGTCATAAGCACGACGTAAGATGGCAGCCATTTGGGCACGTGATGTTTCTTCTCCGGGACGCATGTAGCCATTATCACCACGAAGGATTCCTTTATCATTCACCGTCGCAAGAATTTTGTAATAAGGGGAATCTTTTGACACGTCCTTGAACTGAATCGTTGCATCTTCGTTCAGCGGAATCTTCAGTGCTTTGATGAGCATTGCGGATGCCTGTGATCTTGTTATTGGCTCATTCGGCTTGAAAGTTCCATCCGGGTAGCCACCGATAATGTTGAGATCGGATAAATACATAATTTCCTTCTTCGCCCAATGACTATTGACATCGGAAAACTGAGTAGCCGCTTGTGCTTGGAATGGGTTTGCAGAGGTAATGATAAGTAAAGCAATTCCTGCTATTGTTAGTTTAGTTTTCAACATGAAAGACTTCTTTTGGATAACGATTTTCTTCATAGTTGAGCCTCCTTTATTATGTAATGCCATGTACTGACGGAAAAATCATGAAATAGTTTCAAATTTATTTCAAAATTTTTTGAGAGGTCAAATATATACAAAGACAAGTTCTTTAAAAAGTGAATATAATGTTTTGTTCTATAAATATACTCGTCGGATCCGGCTACTGTAGTAAGATGAATAATTACTAGAAAACGGCCAAACGTTAAGAACTTAATTTTTTTTGTATAAATTTGATGTCTTCCATATTAATAATTCGAAAATAGGGTATATGTTAGATGTAATATGTAGGAGGAGTAATAATGAAGCTCGAATTTTTAAAAATTGAAAAAATCGTAGAAACGGAGAAACACAAAATCATTTACATTCCAGCTGGGGGCATGCAGTTTGTATTTAAAAATAAGATCATTTCTTTAAAGGATCCATTACGAATTGCCATGACACATCGGGGCAGTTTCCTCAATGTTGTACGCTATATTGATTTTGTAGTTTACGATGACCTGTCCATCTATACGACAGGTGAAATAAAGCGAGAAAGCTTGTTTGGGATTGTATCGAATGACGAAGTGCTATTTGCTATTCATAATTCGCTGGAAGAAGTTAGCGCGGATATTCCGTTTTTCAAATCATTGGATGCTAAAGAGATGTTTAACCGTGAATTTGGAGCGTCATATGAGCAGTTGAATTAAACGCAAGCTTATTGAATAAAAAAAGTGCTTTATTTAATAAGGTTTAATAATTCGAAGTTATTCAATCAAAGGGCGTGGTTCTGTCACAAGAATCAGCTCTTTTTGTGCTTGAATTGATTTATGTTAATCTGTTTTATTTTAAACTAACGTAATGATTTTAATAAAGATAAAAAAATTAAATAAATTTGAAACTTATTTCAAATTTTTCCGTCAGTACAGCAATCTACTGGAGAGAAGATTTTAAAAATAAAATCTGTAGGACTCAGGCTTGTATTTATTGAATAAGCAGGTGTCCCCGGTACATTGTTGTAGCAAGTGAAATAATCTTTTTAAAAGAAAAGAGAGGAAGCAAGAGAATGAAGAAGCGACTAATGGCAGTTATTGTACTAATGCTTGTGTGGAGCCTGCCTTTATCGGGCACGTTTGCGGCAACTACAAAGCAATTTTCAGATGTACCACCAACAAAGTATTTTGCTGACGCAGTGAATGATTTGGCTGAACGTAATATTATCGGAGGTTATCCGGACGGTACATTCAAGCCGGGAAATTCCATTACGAGAGGACAGGCGGCAGCAATCATTGCCAAATTGCTGAAGTTGGACATGGACAATATAGAAAATCCGGGATTTAAGGACGTCTCGACGAAGAACGGATACTATAAAGCCATTGCAGCAATGGCGGAAGAAGGGATCATCAGTGGCTATGGCGATGGGCGTTACGGTCCGAACGATCCAATCAAACGGGGACAGATGGCTTCGATTCTTGTGAAAGCATTTGATTTGCCGCGTTATGGGTTCTATGAAATTAATAATCCATTCAAAGATGTGAAAGAGTATGATTCACACGGGTCTAATATTCTTATCCTCTACAGACTCGGCATTACGTCAGGAACGACTCCTAATACATTCAGTCCAAACGCGCCGATTACAAGAGGGCAGGCGGCTAAAATGATGAAAGCAACGGAAGACGCGAAACCGGTGATGATGACACTGGAGGCTAGTGACTTAGGTCTGGACTGGGTAAGTGTTATAGCTATAGAACAAGAGAAGAATTCGGATTTGTTCAATGCGATTCGTGTTCAAGGAAGAAACACACCTGAAGGATATACGGGCGATAGAATTCAATTAGTTCCATTAAAAGAGGGTGAAGGTACACTCAACTTGTATGGCAGAGCTGATAAAAAGACTTCTGATAGCTCGTACATCTACAAAAAATATTATGTGCATATCAAAAAAGAAAACGGTGAGTTGAAGCTAACGCTGGAAGAAACAAATGATTTTGTGCCGACAGCAGCGGAGTTATCATTTTGGGATGGAACGAGTAAATCATCTAGTAAAGCGGCTCAAAGCATTCAAAACGTAGCCCTTTCCACAATGGATGGAAAGAAGCTATCTGACAATATGAAGTTCGAACAATGCAAAGATTACTCGATCTGTATTGATATAGACCAGCCCGGTGAATATATTGCAACTGCCCGTTTTGCTGGAGGAAAAGAAGTTCGATTTGGAATCGAAGCAAAACAACCAACCGATGCGTACTTTACCTATGATATCAAGACACTAAGGGAGCAACTGACTGTGGAGTTTGATGTGTCAAACTTCTATGAGGGTTATAATTTTGATGCAGATGCGGCAAAAAATATCGGGATACACAAAATCCTGACAAAAGATGCGGACAAAATTGCTACGGTCACAAGAGACCCTGGCACTAATCTTTTCCGTGCCGAAGCAAAGGCAGTAGGTTCTGTCGAAATTGAATTCGAGAATAAAATACCTTGGTTATTTGGCCCGCAAGGCGAAATGATCTCAGGTAGTACAACAGGAATTCGTGTAGATGTTCAACGAATGGGTGAAATCACGAATATCTCCATAATGGATATTTTTTATATTAATTCAACTATGTAATTGAATAACACCAGACCAAAAAGCAGGTATGCTCAGCATGCCTGCTTTTTGTGACGCATGAAATTTATTTGAGCTCGAGTTATCCTACTCACCAGCCAGTACCGTTACTACTGCTGTAATGAGCATATATTGTAATCCGTTTGTAACAAATGTAATAGAAACACGGAAATTTATATAGCAAAAAAATTTGTCAATATTTAATCATTGGAAGTATACTTTTCCATTGGGTAAATTATGAAATTAATAGGAATTAAAACTTAGATTTTATAAAGTTAAGTAATTGATTGTTCCTCTTACCAGTTTATGGACCATTTATTACAATTTTTGTGCCGTAACATAGGGTGTGTAGAAGAGGAGGAATTCAAAAATGAATAAAAAATGGTTAGCAACATCATTATGTGCAGCAACATTATTTGCAACATCTTTTACTGCAGCAGATGCAGCAAGTTTAGATAAAGAGGAAAAGAAAGGTGCAAATCCTCAACAGATTCAAATGATTAAAGGTGAAAATTACGAAGGGTTGGCTCTAAAATTAATTGAGCAACTTTCATCATCAAATGGCGAATTCAAAATTTTATCGAAAGATTTAATTAATCAAACGTTAAAGAATATGGATGCCAATACTGACAATAAAGAAAAAGTAGTGCCGGCAGAAAAGGCTTCTACTAATAAAGAAGCTCAAAAAGAAACTACTACTAAACCGGTAAAAAAAGAGGATAAAGCACCTCAAGCACCAGCAAAAGAAAAAGTTGCGTCAGCACCAGAAAAAGAGAAAGCTGCAGCAGAAACAAATAATAAGTCAAAAACACAAGCTGCACCTGTGACAAAAGCACCATCAAACTCAAATAACCAACAAACAGAGGCACCAGCAAAAACAACAACGAACAATGCTAGTCAATCAGTCTCTGAATTTGAGAAACAAGTAGTGGATTTAACAAATGCAGAACGTACAAAAGCAGGCCTAAAACCGCTTGAAATGCACAATCCACTAATGGCGGTAGCGCATGCAAAATCAGCAGATATGGCGAAAAATAAATACTTTTCACATACAAGCCCAACTTTCGGTAGCCCGTTCGATCAGATTAAATCTGCAGGGATTTCATACCGTTCAGCTGGTGAAAATATTGCACAAGGTCAAAGAACACCACAACAAGTGGTACAAGGATGGATGGATTCACCAGGACACCGTCAAAACATTATGAACGCCAATTTCACACATATTGGTGTAGGTTTTGTTGAAGAGGGTTACTATTGGACACAACAATTTATCCAACTATAAAATAATCACATCACAATTAGGCTGCTTGACGACCATCTATTGGCGTCAAGCAGCCTAATTTTTTTTATTTTTAGGCTCTATTTAACATAGGAGGATATAGCAAAAATGAACAGCGATTGCTGTTCATTTAAGTTTTTCTTATCTGTGAGTAAGTTTTTTATTCAGAAATACAGAAATCAAAATGGCAATGAATAAGGCGGGTATAGCGTAAACTTGGCCAATTAGCAATTTCCAGCCTATCGTATTATATCCGTCTGAAGCTGGTAGAATAACAGCGATTAGACAAACAATTAAGTAAACTGATATTGGGATAATTTTTTTCATGATCGGTTAATTCACCACCTTATAATCGTGTATTTTATTATTGAAAGTTTAACTGAATCTGAAACATATGTAAGGTATCTTCACCGATAAAGCACAATTTCTGTAATAGGGATTGGTATTTTTTCATTATAACAACAAATTAGAGTGAGTTAGTATAAGAAAATTGGAGGATTTTTGAAGATTATGTATAATCTATAGGTATGAAAAATCAAAAGGCAGCTTACCTAACGATATTGTGAAATAGCATTTAAGAAAATATTTTAAAGATTAACATCCATTTACATAGAGATCTTTGAAATGACTTAAGAAAAAAACAGCCCAAATTGAGCTGTAATTTCCTAATCATTAATATAGCCGTTGTTGATTACAAGGTGGAAAACCTGATATATCCGCAATCATTGAAAAATCATACTGCTTCATAGCGAACTGTGTATGATACAGGTATTCAATAACAAGCAACTTTCCGTTTGATACACCACAAAGTACCCCGGATGTCCCTTGACCATTTGCGAAGGATATACCAATCGGTTGTCCTGTTAAGTAATGAATCTTATGTTGCCATGGCGGCATTGTCATCAACCCTTTCTATGTAGTTTATGCTTCTGAAAAAGGAATGTACCTATTTCAAAATGTAAACTCCGCCAGTTCCCTCTTTATATCAACAATTATTTAGGTAACGAAACTTTATTTACAACCTGATTTAGGAACTTTATTCCATTTGTGTCGTTAAATATATTGAAAGAGGCGGTATTTTAAAATTTAGGGGGAAATTGATGTCCTTAACTTTATTCTTATTTATGGGCCTTGTTGGCGTATTCTTTCTCACATTCCTTAAAGCTCCATTAATGAACTTACTGGGAGAAGACAATTTTCTAATATCTAAGTTGAACAATGCGGAATGGTTTCAAAATTATTGGTTAGCTGGAATATTTCTATTTATTGCGAATGCCATCCTATTTTTTTCGACGGCTCTTCTTCTTTATGTGTTGAGTTATTTCCTAATTCCGTATGTGCATTTGCTTGTGATGATACTCGCTGTAATCGGGAGTATCTTTTTATGGATGACAATAAATAAAACTTGGCATGGAACGAGAAAAAATCGTTTGAAGATGGCAGCCGTCGGGAGCAGTTTTTATTTGATCCTGTCTATTATCTTGATTTATATGTTTGTCACACTGGAGCCTTCCTTTCCAGGGGACGATCCTTTTATGAGAGCAATCGGATTATTGATGGGGATTGTCGTCACAACAGTGGCATTTTTGTCGTGTTTTATCTTTACTGGATTTTCAAATAGGAAAGAAGTGAATGGGGCGCGGTTCTGAACTGGAATCTGCGCTTCTTTTCGTTAAAAGTTAATGTAATAGATTAATAAAGGGAATTGGATATATATGTTGAAGTATGGATGGAGATATTAATAAACGAAGGGGGTTAAAGTAATGAATGGAACTGAAATTATACGTCTATTTGGATTTGAAGTGGAAGGAGAGCCGGCAAGCATATACCCGTATTCACCGGTATACCGAGTAAAATATGGGAATCAGGATGTTGTTGTAAAACGTACGCAAAGCAGAGCAGAAAGTGTCATGTCCTATACGAACATGCTCAAAGACAACGGAATAAATGTGGTGACTCCAGTTAAATTACAAGTCGATAATCCGCAAAAATATGAAGATACAAATTTTGTCGTTTATCCATATATTGAAGGCGAGAAATACGCAGGCAAAGATAAAGAAATTTATGAAGCTGGGAAACTGTTAGGCCGGATTCACAGCTATTCGCCTGTTTCCAATGAATATAATCTTCTTGAATATGATGTCTATGATTTTAACGAAGAAGAAGTAGAAGAGAGTATGGAGGCAATTATCCAACATGCAGAAAAAGCCGGAATCAGAATTGATCCGACTTTAGAGACAAAGTTACTGGAAAGTGTTGCAAATCAACAGGAGCTTTACCATGCCGGGTTGCCGCATGTTACAACACCTCATGATTTTAAAGCAAATAATTTGGTTTTCATCCCGGAGCCGTATTTGATCGATCCGGATAATGCTGGTTGGATACCAAGAATTTTTGATCTGGCACTTGCATTACTGCTCTTTCATAATGAGCATGAAGAGGCACCGGAACGGGTTTTTACAATAGATGAATGGAAATTATTTTTATCGGGGTATAAAGAATATATTGATTTAACCGGTCAGGAAGTAAAGTTTTGGGAAAAGGCAAAACAGCACGTCTTTCTAGATGAAGTCATGTGGTTAATGGCTGCGTATGAGGAAGACTGGCAAAAATCTTCTCAGCAAACATTATTTACGGGCTTAATTCATTTCATAATAGATAGTGCTGACTATAAAATGTAGGAAGCGCGGTAAAAACAATTGGCACTTCCTACAGGGTGGTAAAGTAAAAATCTTGATCAACGCTCATTTTCTATGTCTAGCTTCAATTCCTCAAACCATTTTAAATTTACTAAATGGTGAGAACGGGAATTTTCATTCATGCGACGAAAATAATCAATTTTACCAGGTGATTGTTCCGTGATCGCTAAGTATTCATCGAGAAGAGCAATCCTGGCTACCGTTTGATCAATTTGTGACTGAATTAATTCTAGTAATTTATTTTTATCAAATTCATCTGCAAAGAGTAACGCTCCGTAAAATTGTAAGTTTACATATTCAGATTTGGACCCGTATTTGGTCATTAGATGATTGAATTCTTCTCTGCCTGATGGCGTGATCTCAAAAGTATGAACATCACGGTTATTATTCGGACGTAACTGATATGTTTCTTTGATCAGGCCTTTTTCTTCAAGTTGTTTCAAATTGTAATAAAATGATCCTTTAGTAAAGTTAACAATATATTTATAATGTCTCTTTTCCATTAAACTTAACAGTTCATATCCATGTGCACCGGGGTTTTGAATAAGTAAACCAAGGATAAGTAAAGGAATCAAGATTGCATCACCTTCGCCATCTGTGCTTCGAATTCAGCATATGTAATCTTACCTTGCGCCAAATTCATACTGTGAATATAAATTTGTTCATTTTTTGAATAGTTAGTGTTTACTTTCAGTGACTGATCTTCATTTGCAAGCGGCTCTAAGACATGACACTTCTTCGAAAATGCTTCGTAGTAGCGATAACCGAATTTTCGTTGGGAAACGGCATTTAAATGAATACCATCCGGATTGGCAGTCAGACCTTCCGCCGTTACAAAATAACAATGTTGCTGCTCCTGAGTGAACCGGCGGATATGTTCGTTGATTTCCCGGTACTCTGTTGAGTACTTTCCAAAACCTGTTTCCCCTAAAAAATCACCAAGCTCACCCATGATTAATGGAACATTTCGCAGGTTTAATTCTTTTCTTAAAGTCTCCATAATAAGAGATAACTTTTCATAATACGTTTCATGTAGAGAGTTATTGCTATCACTTTCACCTTGATGCCATAGGATACCGCATATTTCACTAGTTTTAAGTGCGAAACGGGCTTCTGACAAAGCGTGCTGAAAAAGAGTACCTTGTGGATGCCAATCGTCCAAAGAACTGCCGCCTTCTGCACAAGGAATTAAGCCAATTTCTTCATCCGGGTTGGCTTTCGACCATGCTTCTGCAAAAGATGCTGCTGGACTAACACCAGCAACAGGGCGGTCATAATTAATCGGTTCAGTCATCATTTGCCATTGTCCGTTGCGAAGCATTTTTATTTTTTCATTATAAATAGGTTCTACCTCATGCAAGAATCCCCGTCCCGCCATATTGGATTGCCCTAACATTAAAAAAGATTTTATCATTTCATTTTCACTCCTTCACAATAGTCCAATTAGACTTCTGTATTATAAAGTCTAATTAGACTATCGTCAACAGAATAGGGATTTCATAAGTAAAAAGCGACTGATTAAGGAAGGAACTCCAGAAAAAATTATAAAAATAATAATATTTAGGTCTAAGTGTGTAACCGTATTCATAGATTAAATAATAGAGATAGTAATTATGCGTTACTATTCTTGCTAAAAGTTTTGTTCATAATCGAAGGAGGTAACAGATGAAAATCACTAATGAACATCAAGGAGAAACAGTTCATGTTGATGCGGTTGTTATTGGGGCAGGCTTTTCAGGATTGTACATGCTTTACCGGTTAAGGGAAGCAGGTCTATCTACAAAAGTGTACGAAACAGGAGGCGGTGTTGGCGGTACATGGTACTGGAACCGATATCCGGGTGCACGTTGTGACTCGGAAAGTATTTGCTATAACTATACTTTCTCGGAAGAGCTGTATAAAGAATGGTCCTGGTCTTCCCGATTCCCTGAGCAGCCTGAAATATTGAAGTACTTGAATTTCGTGGCGGATAAATTTGACCTGCGTCCCGGTATTCAATTCAATACGCGTGTTACCTCAGCAAGTTTTGATGAAGAAACAAATAGATGGAATATACAAACTGATCAAGGTGACCAAGTATCAGCAAAATACTTCATCACAGGTGTAGGCTGTATATCGACAGCTAACATTCCAAACATTAAAGGAATGGATAACTTTAAAGGTGAGATTTATCATACGGGTCATTGGCCGCATGAAAAGGTAGATTTCTCAGGCAAACGAGTCGGTGTGGTCGGAACTGGTTCAAGCGGTATTCAGTCAATACCGGTTATTGCGAAAGAAGCAGAACATCTGACGGTTTTCCAACGTACACCGCAATATAGTGTTCCGGCAAAAAACTACCCTTATACGGCTGAGTTTCTGGAAAAATCAAAAGAAAACTACCACAACATGAGAGCACTGATGCGCAATTCCGTAGGGGGTATGGCCATGACATACGGAGAAAATTCCGTATTGGACCACACGCCTGAACAACGCCGAGAAGTGCTTGAAGCGGCTTGGGAAAAGGGAGGATGGGCTGTTCTAGCCGCCTATAATGACCTTCTTATAAATGAGGAAGGCAACGTGCTTGTTGCGGAATTTGTACGCTCGAAAATCCGAGAGATCGTAAAGGATCCGGAAACAGCTGAAAAATTATTACCGGATCATTATTACGGTACAAAGCGAGCGATTATTGATACAGATTACTTTGAAACATATAACCGCGAAAATGTAAGTTTAGTAGATATAAAGAAAGCACCGATCGAAGAAATTACATCGAAGGGCATCCGTACAGAAGATGGTGAGTACGAGCTCGATGTGATTGTGTTTGCTACTGGCTTCGATGGAATGACAGGGTCGTTGTTTAAAATCGACATTAGAGGCCGTGATGATGTGGCTTTAAAAGAAAAGTGGCAAGATGGTGCGAATACGAAAACATATCTCGGATTAACGACAGCAGGATTCCCGAATCTATTTATGCTTACGGGTCCTGAAAGTCCTTCTGTTTTAGGGAATATGCCTGCAGCGATCGAACAGCATGTAGAGTGGGTAATGGATTGTATCGAACATTTACAGAACAATCAGATCGAAGTATTGGAAGCAAAGCCAGAAGCAGAGGAAAAGTGGAGTCAGCATTGTAAAGAACTGGCAGATTCAACACTTTATACGAAGACAGAATCCTGGTATACAGGTGCCAATATTGAAGGGAAGGCAAAAGGTTTCCCGATCTATGTAGGCGGATATCATGAGTACCGTAAAATCTGCGATGATGTAGCGGTAAATGGCTATGATGGATTTACTTTAGATACTGGCAAAGCAAATAAAGTAATTTAAAAACGGTATTAATAATTAAAATCTATTATTCTATTAGGAGGAATTATAAATATGGCACTTGATTCTCAAGCGAAGTTTCTTTTAGAACAAATGGCGGCAGCGGGCGCTCCACCGATGAGTTCACTAAGCCCGGAGGAAGCAAGATTAACAACAGATTTCAGTGCATTAGCTGGAACTCCTGAAACTGTGGGCAAGGTGGAAAATCGTACAATTCCAGGACCAGAGGGTGAAATTCCGGTTCGTATTTATACACCAGAGGGTGATGGTCCTTTTCCGGCGCTCGTTTTTTACCACGGTGGCGGCTGGGTAATTGGAGATCTTGATACGGTGGATGTTCCATGCCGTCTGTTAACGAATCGTGCAAACTGTGTTGTCGTATCCGTGGATTACCGATTGGCACCCGAGCATAAGTTTCCGGCAGCTGCTGATGATGCATACGCTGCTGCAAAATGGGTAGTTGAAAATGGTTCATCCATTCAGGTTGACCCTAGCCGTGTAGCGGTTGGCGGTGACAGTGCCGGGGGCAATCTGGCAGCGGTCGTTGCTTTAATGTCCCGTGACAACAATGAATTTGAATTAGCGTACCAGTTATTAATCTATCCTGTTACGAACCACTCCTATGAAACAGTGTCATATAGCGACAATGCTGATGGCTATCTGTTAACAAAAAATAGCATGGTCTGGTTCTGGGATCATTATTTACGTGATGCAGAAGACGGGAAAAATCCGTATGCTTCACCGCTGCTTGCTGCGGAATTAAGCAGCTTACCGCCTGCACTTGTTATTACAGCGGAATTCGATCCATTACGTGATGAAGGAGAGGCCTATGCCCAACGTCTGAAAGAAGCGGGTGTGCAAGTAGAAGCAACTCGCTATAATGGCATGATTCATGGCTTCTTCTGGATGCCAGGTACTTTAGAACAAGGGATGCAAGCTGTGAATCAAGCGGCAGAAGCGTTAAAACGCGCATTCACTAAGGAAGAAAAAGTTTTATAAAAACTAACTGCAGTGCTGGGCTCTTTACGAGTCCAGCACTTTTCGTATTAAAAGTTCAAAACGTCAGGCAAGCACACGATGTGAAATTAAACTGCTTAAAGCCGATAATTTTTAACATACTATAAGTAAGATTAAAAATTAAAGGTGTGGTTGGATTGAAGAGGGCAGTATTTTTAGATCGGGACGGCGTAATAAACGAAGTGCTGACGAAGCGAGTGAAATTTGTTAACGAGCCGAAACAATTCTATTTTTTACCTGGTGCAGAAGAAGCGATAAAAAATTTAAATGACTATTTTGATTATGTATTTGTCGTAACGAATCAAGGCGGCATTGGTTTAGGTTATATGAAGGAAAAGCAGTTACAGAAAGTTCATGACCACATGGTAGCCGAACTGAAGAAAAAGGGGGCAACGGTTCATGAGGTTGCGTATTGTCCGCATAAACCAAAGGCCGGATGTGAATGCCGGAAACCAAACAGCAAAATGATTCAGGATCTGGCTGAGAAGTATAACATTGACCTGGAAAAATCCTATATGGTCGGTGATACGGACACAGATATACAGGCCGGGAAAAAAGCCGGGACAAGAACCGTTTTTATTGGCGATCGTGATCCATTGGCAGATGCAGTATTTCCAAATTTAAAAGAAGCAGCACAATGGATTATTCGTGATCATAAAGAAATTAGATGAATGACTGAAAACAGGCTCGGTTCCACTATTCGGAACCGAGCCAAATTATTATACTCCAATTAAATAATTAATCATAAGTCTGAATATAAAATCCGTTTTCCTCAGACCATTCCCCATAATAAATTTTCTTGATATCCTCGTAGCCTTCTTCTTTTAATTGATGAATGATCCATTGCTTATCTTTCCCGATTTGTGCCAGAATTCTTTCTTCAATCCGCCCTTCATCGACAAGCAAATGGGTAAGCACTCCATCTGTGTCATCGCCGGATGCATCCTTTTTCAATACGCTGATTTGCCCGCCCGGTTCCAGAATGGCATATTTTACTTCCCTAACTGAAAAAACTCCTTGCATCCGTAGCAAGGAACGTAGCTGTTCGGATTCCATTTTATTTTTCTCTAATTCTTTAATATCCAATCTGCCATTATTTACGAGAAAAGACGGTTCTCCTTTAATAATCGGGCGAAGCTTTTCAAATTTCCTGACAAGAAAATCAGTTAAAAGATACAGCGCAGTCCAGAGCCCAATCGTATAAAGGACATCCCAAATCTTCACTTTTTCATCGTAGACCCCTTCTTCCAGCGTTCCACCGAGTATGACGATAAATACAAAATCGAATGGGGTTACTTCAGTAAGCTCTTTTTTTCCGATAAAGCGGATAACAACCATAAGTGCGATAAACCCAGCAATAATCTTAATAGTTATAGCCGTAATCATTCTTTTCACTCTCCTATTAATCATTGAATACCCTGGAGTCAACCAATTTAAGCTGGTCATAAATCACTAGGCATTCACTGTTTTTAAAAGGGATGAAGGAGTATTTATGAGTTAAATAGAAATGAATAGTAGAGGTTCGGCGATATGATCTTGCGAAAAATAACCGATCGAAGCGATGAGGAGGAAAAGAAATGCAAATATATCCTGATTGTCCTGTTATTACAAAAACGGTTGCCGTAGGAGGGCTGTCGAAGGCCGATCTTATCCAAAAGCTGCATCAGAGTTCTATTTTATTGAATCTATACGGAGAGAAATTATTAAATGACGACCGGTTTACGACTTCCGAGACAAGATATAGCGTGGAAGTAGTTGAACTATCGGTTAGGGATCTTGGCTTTCCGAATGGCGCAACATTACCTGAAATTTATAATCAGGCAAACAACCTTGGTTTGCAGTTATGTCCGCCGGAACTAGGGCCCTATTTACGACTTGAATATGTAGAGCAAGATGAGGGGGATGCAGAGAATCTTTCACAAAAAAATGAGGCACCTTCGGGATCGCTCACCATCGCTTCGGAATTAATAAGTGATGAAGATAGTTTTCCTAAAGGGTTTTATATTAGAAAAGTTGACGGAATTTTACGGTTGCGCGGATATGTGGCTGACAACTTGCATGTGTGGAATCCCGATAACCGATTTATTTTTAAATTAGTCAAAGAGGATTAAATACTACAGACAAAACAGGAAACCGGGTGAGTAAGTCTGGGGGAGGGCTTCCTCAAAGTAAAGGTGCGGTTTACGTTCCGCAGATTTAAATCGTCCATTTTGAAGGGTACTTTATAGTGGAACGGAACATGATCTTCATCATATAAAATCGTTGTGTCGCGGTATTCATATTGGAGGAACTGTTGATGATGAAATTGATAATTGCTTTATTAGCATTGGTCGGCGGTTCTGCCGTTGCGGTACAGAGTCAAATCAATGCCTTGTTAAGTAAAAAAGTAGGTCTATTGGAAAGCGCAACTGTTTCTTTCATGGTAGGCGCGCTTGCGTTGTTTTTCGTAGCTTTCTTTTTCGGAAAGGGAAATTTGTTAAATGTATTTACTGTTCCCAAATGGCAATTAATCGGAGGATTATTGGGCGCATTCTTTATTGTCATCAGTATCTTTTCCGTAAATTTAATCGGAGTTGCCGCTACCTTTATGGCAGTCATCATGGGTCAGATTTTAGTAGGTGCAATTATTGATCATTTTGGACTTTTTGGCGGGGTTGCCTATCCAATGAATCCGACTAAATTCATTGCGCTTGGATTAATGTTTATCGGAATTTATATGTTTAATAAAGCTTAAACAAATGGCGTAAATCAGCTTGGTATTTTCAGGCTGATTTTGTTTTTTATTTAAATAGACAGCTGTATTCACAAACTGATAGAATAATTAGAAATAAATTACAGGTGGAATGAATTTGAAAAAAAGACTAGGTTGCCTACACGCCCATTATTCCAATATTGAATACATAGAAAAAGCACTTGCTCCATTTAACATCGAATTTGTCCATTTTGTGGATCCGGGATTAGTGGATCGATTAACTTCAGATCGGAATTTCCATGAGGCAGATGCACAGCAGAAAGTGAAAGAGCAGTTAGAATGGATTGCCCAATCAAATATGGATGCTATTTTAATTACTTGTACAAACTATATTGCCATTTTACAGGAAGACCAACTATCCATATCAGTACCAATTATAAAATTGGATGAACCATTCTTTAATTTCATCTGTAATATACCCCAACCCCAGACTGTACTTTTTACCAATCCTGCAACCGTTGAAGGGACAATGGAACGTCTAAAACAATATGCTGATACTTACCAAAAAACATTAGACATCGAGGTTGTTGTTCTAGACAATACGTTTGAATTGATTATGCAGGGACGTAAAGAAGAATACAATGAGAAAGTAACAAAGATATTAGAACAACTTATTAACGATGATAAAATAATTTCTGTTGCTCAGTTATCGATGGTGGATGCTGCTCAGGTTGTTGAAGCAAGACAGGTAGTTCAATCATAAATCCTTTAAAAACATTCGTCACTTCTATTGTAAAAGAATTAGATCTAAAAGAAAAAATTAATTAAAAATATTGACGAGCGCGTATCTCAAAAGATCAGCGCTTTTTTTATTACCTGGAAAATTTATGTTAAAATTTAGTGGGGATTATTTGTTCGATTTGAAGACTGAGGCAAGGGCGAAGAATAATCTATTAAGGAGAATTCTGATGCCGATGATTATATATAAAAAGGAGCTTTACTATGGAAATTCTATTAGTTGGAACGTTTCACCTGAGCGATACTTCAGACTTGAACACATTATCGGAAAAGGATAAAAGTAAATATGGTGATAGCGATTTCGAAAAGTTGGCTGGTGATCTGGCAAAATTTCAAGCGGATCAAGTATTTGTAGAATATCCATTTCATTTACAGGAACAGCTGACTTCAATTTATCGCTCGCAAGAAGTGGAAGAAATAAATGAAGGTTTTAAAGGAAATGAGATTTTTCAAATTGGATTCCGGTTAGCAAAAATGCTTGGGCATAATACCATTTATGCTGTGGATTGGAACGAGCAGCCGGAGGAATCCATCGATTTAGGTCTCATTGCAGAAGGGCAATCGAAAACAGAATTTAATGAAATAATGAACCGTATACAAATGGTAATCGGGAAGCTCTCTTCTATAATTCAGCAAGGGGATATCATCGAACTGTACAAATATATTAATTCACATGAATACACAGTAAATGATCATCAGGTCTACCTGGATTTAATGCAGCTCGACGATGAAATTGGATTTGATTGGGTAACGAAATACTGGTATTACCGAAATTTAAAAATCGTCCGTAATATAAAAAAATCTATTCTTCCTGAAACAAAAAGAGCGGTTATTTTATATGGGAGCGGCCATAACTACCTGCTTAAACAACAGTTGGAGGATGATAAAACAATTAAAGTCATTCAGTACGGAGATTGGTCGGAATAATATAGATTCGAACGGGTTAAAGGAGTGAACCGATTATTTTAGAAAATATACTGGGAGTTTTAATTATATTATTTATAATCTCAGCGTGCTTGTTAATCGCCTATTGGAGTTTTAACAGACTATTTAAATCGACATTAAGATCCACAAATAAAAGGGATACAGCGTTAAAAGTCGAGCTGTATACATTGGAAAAACGAGTGGAGGCACTCGAAAGAAAGTTAGAAGAAAAGTAAATGGCTGGATTGGGGAGTTGGTTACAACATGATTACATTACGAAATGTGCAACAAACAGATTTAGAAGAGCTGATCATCATTGAAAATGAAGGTTTTACAAAAGAAGAGGCTGCCACAAGGGAAGCCTTTGTGGAGAGAATTCAGCTGATCGCGGATACATTTATTGTCGCCGAAAAAGATGGAGAGATTATTGGCTATATTAACGGCCCGGTAATTTCTCAACGATACATAACGGATGACCTTTTTGAACAAATAAATGAAAATCCTAAAAAGGGAGGCTACCAGAGTATATTAGGCGTAGCTGTTTCTAAAAAGACAAGAAATCAAGGAATTGCCCGGATGTTGATCAATCAACTGGAGCAGCTTGTAAAAGAAAATGGGCGACAAGGAATTACGTTAACATGCAGACAGGAATTGGTTTCTTTTTATGAAAAGCTCGGATTTGTAAACGAAGGTACTTCTGAATCCCAGCATGGCGGAGTCAGTTGGTATAACATGGTCAAACTGCAGGACAATATGGGTTAAGTTTTGGGAGGATTTCAATGTACGGGAAATCCTCCTTTTAAATATTTTTTGGCCCGGTTTTTGTTATATATTGTAGATGTAAGTAAATAATTGAAAGATAAATTGAGTATAAGTTAGGTGAAATCGAGATGAAAAAACCCTCTCCAAAGCTTCCTTTAACATCCGAAGAAAGAATCAATTTAAGAAAGTGCAAAGTGAAATTAAATGAAATCGCTCAAATGGATATACAACAATTAACTGCATGCTTACAATCAACTTACGAACGTGCTAACTATCTCCGTGGACTAGCTCAATTCCAGGCGATCCCTTCAATCGGACCGAAGTTGGCTCAATGGGTTACGGAATTGGGTTATTATTCTTTGGAAGAATTGAAAAACGAAGATGGTGCTGATTTAACAAATCGATTGGAGGAGCACTTCGGTTATTGGGAAGACCCGTGTGTAGAGGATTCGTTAAGATGTATCGTATATCATGCTAACCATTCAGACAGCGAAAAAAGTTGGTGGCATTTTACGGATGAACGGAAACGATATCGGGAAATAAATGGATATCCTGATTCAAGGCCAACGACACCTTGGCATGAAAAGAAAACGAAAAGCTAATTGAGAGGTATATAAAAAATCTATTACTAGAGCGAGGGGGGACTAAATATGAAAATTCACAAAATAGATCATGTAGGGATTATAGTAAACGATCTTACCGCGGTTAAACAGTTTTTCATTGAATTTGGGCTGGACGTACTTGGTGAAGCGGAAGTGGACGGGAAATGGGCAGAGCGAATCATCGGTCTAACTGATGTGAAAGCAACGATTGTCCTTTTAGGAATGCCGGATGGCCAGGCAAATTTGGAGCTCGTCAAGTTCCATACAGACACAGAAATAGAAAGTATTCAGCAGTCTTCAAAAAATCATATTGCCTTTGCTGTAGATGATATTGAAACGGTCGTTGATAAGTTGAAAAAGAAAGGCGCAGAAATTATTAGTGAAATCCAAAACTACAATAATATTTATAAATTATGCTTTGTTCAGGGACCGGAAGGCATAATTTTAGAGTTAGCCGAGAAAATGGGATAAACTTTAATTGGAAGTTTTCGACGTTAATCGTACATTTTCATAGTAATTTTGGCGGGAGGAATAGAATTGGCAACGAATGCAGCTTTTCAAAGAGATATTAAAAGTTTTTGGTATCCGGAGTACAATAAAAATGGCTATCCCCATGTCCAACAAGGATTCATTCTTCACCCTGAACGGAACAAGGAATTCGATCCTTTCATTTTAATGGCAGAAGATTGGTATAAGCGCGGCGTTTTCTCTGATCATCCGCACCGCGGCTTTCAGACTGTAACATATGTTGTGGATGGCAGACTGGAACATATTGATAATGCAGGCGGTTACAGCATTTTAAATGCCGGGGATGTTCAATATATGAATGCCGGCTGGGCAGCTCGACATGCAGAAGAAGCGTTCGAGGACGACTTGATTCATACATTGCAGCTATGGCTGAACCTGCCTAAAAGTTTAAAACATACAGAAACGTCTTATCAAAATATTTTTGTCGAAGATGCACCGGTAGTTAATATCGATGGTGGATATATCCGGGTTTATTCAGGGGATATTGCAGGTGTGACAGGACCTATGCAAAGTTTAGTTCCGATTACGATGACCGAAATTACGCTTCGTGAAGGTGCTGAGTATACGCATGTTTTACCCGAAAACCATAATTCATTTCTGTTTATGCTGGCAGGAGAGATGGAATTTGGGGAAAGCAGGACAAAAATAGCGAAAACAGGAGCGGCTACGATTTCATTTAATGAAAATGGTTCTGAAGCCAATTCAAGCGAGTTAAAAATTACAGCAGCAAAACGGGCTAAAGTTTTGATTTATTCAGGTGTCCCAATTCGAGAAGAAATCGCGCTAGGGGGGCCGTTTGTAATGAATACAAGAGAAGAAATCAGAGAAGCATTCCGTGATCTGCAGCTAGGAAAATTTGGCCCACCTGCTGTAAGAAAGTAATAACTAAATAGCGGTCATTACTCTGAACCAGATGGAATTGAGCCATCTGGTTTTTTATTTATGGTAAAATTTTTAATATATGGAGAGGATTACATGGAATTATTATCATTTGCCTTTTTAGGTTTTTTGCTTTACATCGTTGTATTTTTGGCGGTAAAGCATGGAATTAATTATTCGGACCTTGGAATTTTAATTAAAAATAAATATAAGATTGAGGAATTAAAGTCTGACTTAAGTAATGAAGATATTGAAAAAGAGTTAGAAAAGAATAACAATAAGCAAAACTAAGCGAGAAATAAAGGGGGATCAGTGTGTATATTAGAAAGCTGGAGAAACACGAAAAAGTGCCAATGGAATTATTGCTGCTGGCAGACCCTTCTAAAAGTTTTGTGGAAGATTATGTAGCTAAGGGCGATTGTTTTATAGCTGAAAGTGAAGAGCAAATCATTGGCGTCTATGTCCTGTTGCCGACAAGACCGAAAACTGTGGAAATTGTCAATGTAGCAGTAGCTGAAGAGCATCAGGGGAAAGGGATCGGAAAATTATTAGTCAGTGATGCAGTTCGTGTAGCCAAAACACATGGGTATAAGACGATTGATATTGGTACGGGAAATTCAAGTATTGGGCAATTGGCGTTATATCAAAAATACGGTTTTCGAATTGTGTCAGTTGAATATAACTATTTTGTTAAGCATTACTCGGAAGAAATTTACGAGAACGGTATCCAGTGTACCGATATGATCAGGCTATCGAGAGAGTTATAGGAAGTATGATTAAAAGATTGGAGAAATCTTATGAAAATATACGATCTGGCAAGTCCTTTTTTGAATCGGTATGAACCTTCAAAAGAGTACTATGAAAATTATTTTAATAAACATCCTGAAATCTATAGTTATTACTTTGAACATCATTGCCGCAATAAAGAACTGAAACTTGAAAATGCATTAAAAACGCATCCAAATAGGATTGAGCAAATGAACTGGATTGCGGACAAATTAAAATCGCTAACACCTGAAATCACAAAGGAATACGAAAAGCGATTTCCGATAATATTTTCAAAAGATGTTTATATTTTTGTCGGTCTAGGTGGTTCGAATGCTTATACATACCGTTCCATGGATCCTCATATTGCTTTTTGTGTTGAGAAATTTGAGCCGAATGAGGCGGGTCTAAAAGTAATCATTGCACATGAATTTGGCCATGCAGTCCATCATCTTTTCACGACATATAACGGGATAGATGCAAAGGATATACAATGGTCTAATCCGTTTACCTGGCTATTGCAAGAGGGCGTAGCGACTTATCTATCCACTTTAGTAGTAAATGCAGACGAGGATATTTATTTTGCTTATCAACCGGATCGAGAATGGCTTTCATTTTGCGAAGAAAATACTAATACCTTAATCAGGGTTTTTCAGCAAGATTTAGTTCAATGTACTTCTGCAGAACTATTTAAAGAATGGTTTTCGATTAACGGTGGTGAAACTTTCGGCTATAGTCGGATTGGTTATTATATCGCTTATCTATTAGTAAAGCATTTGGTGGATGAGGAAAGTATCGAAAACGCAATGCTTTATTGGGGGCATCCTGATTTTGAAGAGAGAATGAAAACATTGTTACGCACTATTTAAAATCAACAACCAGTATGGTGCATAAAAGGAGCGAGCACGTGGGAGAGACTACAGGCTAGAGCCGTGCCCCCAGGAAAGCGTCCGCCGTAACGGAGATCAACGGCTACGAAGTTGACACAATAAGAAAGCCGTCCAAATTTTACTAATCGTAAAATTTGGACGGCTTTTGATTTTGGGCGGGTTTTGTCCCAGCTCATTTTTATTTTAACGTCGTAGTTTAAATTTACGCATACGATCGACTAAGAAACCGCCTTTGAATGATTTTGGCTCATAAGAAATGATAAATGCCTTAGGTTCAATTGACTCAACAAGGGAGAATAATTCTTTTTCCCGGTTTCGTTTAGCGAGAATCTCATATTTATAACGTTCACTGTCACGACCTTCACTGACAGATGTCGTGATGGCAAAACCGCTGTTTCTTAATGTGTCGATCAGTTCCTGATTTTTCTGTTGTGTATTGATTGTAACAGACACATAACCAATAGCCAGTTTGTTTTCTATCATTGTTCCGATCGGTATCCCAATACTAAAACCGAGTGCATATACAATCATCGCTATAAAGTTCTGATCACCACTAAAGATGATAGAAAGTGCAAATACGTTAATAAGGACTTCTAAAAACCCGAAAATTGATGCAAGAAGTCTCATATCTTTGACTAGGAAAATTGTTCGCAATGTCATTAACGGCACGTATACGAGCTGTATGACCAGAATTAGGATTATTTCCTGCATAAAATCCCCTCTTTCATTCAAAAATTTACTTTACTTTTCTACTTCTACCCTAATATGAAATTTATATTCTTATAAATTATTTGGCTAAAATCTATAAAATGTACGGTGAATCCATTACGGTTATAAAATTGAATCATGTTTTTTGGTTTGGGGAAGGGAACTTAACATAGGAAAAGTCAGGTAATATCACCACCAATTAGTAATAATTAAATGATGTTTCACACACCATTTCTAGTAAAAAACTGCTATGATGGAAGAGTCTGAGATTATTATTTGAATATTTTAGGAGTTGTGAATTTGGCGAAATTAATAAAATCTTTACTATCATTATTATTTTTTTTACTAGTCTTGAATAGCAGCTCGCTGACCACGAGCGCAAAAGGTGTGAATCCTCTCCCTTTTGAAGATGAAAAATCGGGAAGAAACAGTAATGCCTATCTATCTACATACGAATACCCTTCACTCAAAATGAAGGAAGACTTTATTAATGAAATTTCTACATATGCAATGAATGCAAATGAAAAATGGGGAATTCCAGCGAGTGCGATTATTGGAATGGCAGCTCTGGAAAGCGGCTATGGAACAACAAGAATAGCGGTGAATGCGAATAATCTTTTCGGAATAAAGGTTTGGGGATATAATCCGAAGAATGCCTGGCAGCTGAAAGGACAACCGGATGAAGATTATGAACCGGTTCCTGTACTAACAGATTACGGACAAGACCGTAAAATATACGATGAAAGTAAAAGAAGGGATAACTGGTATCGGGCTTTCAGTACCTATAAAGAAGCGGTCGATTATTTGGCAGGAAACTTACTGTTAAACGATCGTTATCGGTTCGCAAAAACAAATTATGAAGAAAGAATGAAAAGAGGATGGGGTTATGAGCGGGCATCCAAGGAATATTTGTTTGACATAGCCAATGCCGGCTATATTCATCTGGGCGGGGAATACTATCGAAATAAAGTAGGCACTATCATGGATTACCTTGATTTATATCAATTTGATGATAGAAAATTAAAAGACATAACTGGTCATTGGGCCGAACAACAGATTTTATTTTTAACTGAAAAAGGCTGGCTCTCCGGCTATCCTGATGGTACATATAAACCGAATCAACCGATTACAAGAGCTCAAACCGCTGCGATTATTAGTAACTTTTTAGCGCTGGCTGCAACAAATAAAGATATTTCCTTCAGTGATGTGGAAAAAAGCTTTTGGGCATCAGACTCCATTCGTTTAGTTGCACAACATAAAATCATCAATGGCATCGGTGATGGACGTTTTTCACCAAATACATATTTAACAAGGGCGCAAATGGCTCAGATTTTCTATAATGCCGTTTTTTACAGCCGACCTGCAAACAAAGGTGTCAATTCATTTAAAGATGTGGATCAAAACTTTTGGGCATCTCTTGCGATTGAAACGATGAAACAGGAAGGAATTATGGCGGGCTATAGCGCCAGCCGGTTTGGTCCAAATAATCCGACAACAAGAGCACATATGGCAGCTATGATTTATCGTATCCATGAAAAAGGCTTGAACAAATAATCCAGCAAACAAAAGAAGCACGCAGTTGTGCTTCTTTTTTAATCTATCTAGGGACCTTAATAAATTCATTTACCATACCGATAAAAAATTCTAATATACGTACATCATCGGTCAGTTCTGGATGAAAAGAGCAGCCTAAAAATTGACCCTCTCTAGCTAGTACAATTCGTTCTTCATATGTAGCAAGTATTTCGACATGTTCACCGACCGATACAATATGCGGAGCTCGAATAAAAACGGCAGTTATTTCATCACCAATTGATGGAATAGATAACGGTGCTTCAAAGCTGTCTACTTGTCGGCCGAAAGAATTTCTTTCTACTTCCACATCCATTAAACCGAGGTGAGGGGTAGCGGAATCCTTAATTTTTTTGGCCAATAGTATAAGACCGGCACATGTCCCGAACATTGGGATGCCTTGTTGTGCCAATTCTTGTATAGGCTCTAACAAGTCATTTCGTTCTAACATTTTACCGATTGTCGTACTTTCTCCACCAGGCAAAATAAGACCGTCAATACCGCGTAAATCACCGCTTGTTTTTACTGCAACAGCATCATGACCAAGAAGTGTGATTTGCTGAATATGCTCCTTTACTGCACCTTGTAATGCAAGTACTCCTATTTTTGCCATATTACCAGCCACGCTCCTGCATCCGTTCATTAACACTCAGTGTAGCTATTTCAATTCCTTTCATCGGTGTTCCAAGTTCCTTCGAAATTTCAGCAATCAGTTTGTAGTCTGTGTAATGTGTTGTGGCTTCCACGATGGCACGCGCAAATTTTTCGGGATTCTCTGATTTGAAAATACCGGAGCCAACAAATACACCATCTGCACCAAGCTCCATCATTAACGCGGCATCAGCCGGAGTTGCCACACCACCTGCGGCAAAATTCACAACAGGCAAACGTCCTAAACGTTTAATTTCCAATAGTAATTCAAATGGGGCACCTAAAATTTTGGCTTCGGTCATTAATTCATCCACATTCATTCCGACAACACGGCGAACCTGAGCGTTAACTTTTCTGAGGTGACGAACGGCTTCCACGATGTTGCCTGTACCTGGTTCACCTTTCGTACGGAGCATAGAAGCCCCTTCACCAATACGTCGAGCTGCTTCTCCTAAGTCACGGCAGCCACAAACAAAGGGCACTGTATAATCACTCTTAAGTAAATGGAATTCTTCATCAGCCGGTGTTAAAACTTCACTTTCATCGATATAATCCACACCCATTGACTCTAATACACGTGCTTCTACAATGTGACCAATTCGTGCTTTTGCCATAACAGGAATCGTTACGGCATTCATCACTTCCTCCACAATCCGCGGATCAGCCATACGGGCAACACCGCCAGCTTTCCGAATATCGGAAGGCACACGTTCCAGCGCCATCACTGCCACTGCACCTGTAGCTTCCGCAATTTTTGCTTGTTCCGCGTTAATGACATCCATAATAACGCCCCCCTTTTGCATTTCTGCCATTCCTCGTTTTACTCGATCTGTTCCAACTTGTACCATGTAAATAACCTCCATTCCTGTAATAACTCTTAGTATAATGAAAATTGACCATGTTAAAATAGTCAATTTTAAATAAAATTATAAGGTCAGTTACGGTGATACATCAAAACATAAACCTAAAATAATCTGATAGTTCTGTTATAATGATTGCTGAAAAGGTTTCTACTTACAGGATAAGGAGGATACTAATATGATAAATAATTTAGATTTAAAACACTTACAACGTTGTGTAGAATTAGCAAAAACTGCCTTAGAGAAAGGTGACGAGCCATTTGGATCAATTCTTGTTTCCGCTGAGGGAGAAGTGCTTTTTGAGGATCATAATCATGTGGCAGGCGGTGACCATACACAGCATCCTGAGTTTGCGATAGCGCGATGGGCAGCAAATAATATGGAACCTGAAGAAAGAATCAATGCGACAGTATATACTTCCGGGGAACATTGTCCGATGTGCGCCGCTGCTCATGGTTGGGTAGGTTTAGGGCGGATTGTTTATGCAAGTTCATCTAAACAGTTGGCAAAGTGGCTAGCAGAATTCGGCCAAGCTCCTTCCCGTGTACGCAATCTGTCCATTCAAGAAGTTATTAATGATGCAATTATAGATGGTCCTGTTCCTGAACTAGCGGAGGAAGTCCATCAACTTCATCGTCAGTTTCACGAAATAAGATGATGAATAAAATATGTAGATGGTTGATATGAAGCCAAGCGAGCGCGATTCTGTTTTAAGAATCGGCGCTTGTTTTTATTTTGAAGTTGAAATTGGAAGAAATAACTTTTTGGTGACTTGCAATTTGATAATATGTAAAGTAAACTTTACTTTAAGTAAAACTTACTTTACATATTAGGAGGATTTATTATTAAAAACAATATTAAGGTTTTACGGGCTCAGCGCAGTATGACACAAGACCAGTTGGCAGAAAAACTTTCTGTCTCTAGACAAACTATTATTTCGCTGGAAAAAGAAAAATATAATCCGTCGATAATTTTAGCATTTAAATTGGCAGAAATTTTTAATTGTAAGATTGAAGATATATTTATTTATGAGGGGGAAATTGAATGAAAGAAGCTCGGAAAAATCAACTGGGGTATTTATTTTTAGCTATTATTATAATTCCATTAAGTATATATATTAATTACCCATATATTGCAAATGGCGATTTTCCAGTAGGCATGATGACCTTTTTCTTGGGAACTAGTTCATTAATGATGGCCTATTTATCGCCACATTTGTTTCCGAAAGATGAGCGTACAAAAGAAATTATAGGTAAAAGTATGACAGCTAACTATTTTACGCTGTTTGCAACTATCACACTGCTATTTATTACATTAGCTAAAACTCTAACTGCATCAGAAGTTTTAACGATTTTATTTTGTATTATGGTTACCTCAATTCCTCTAACGATGATTTTTTATTCGAAACGGATTTAATGAATCTTTACATATGTGAAAATTAACAGACGTAGTTTAATAAAAAGAACGCGTTATTTTTTTAGGACCTACATAAATCTATGTGAAATATAAAAAAGGGGTAAGGAATGAAACAAAATCATAAAGCGGTGAAAATATATTTTGAACGTCATCTATTAATTGCAGTCTTAGTATTGGCAGGCTGTTCATCTATTCAAAATGTCATAACAGAAGATGAAGCAGAACTATTGGTCTTAGATAATCACTATAACCATAATGGTAAAACTGAAATAATATCTGTTAAATTAAAAAATAATAAATACTACATTGAGTGGGAAATAAAAGGAAACTGTGAACGTGGGGTAGACAGCGTAAATCAAAATGGTGAAATTGAGGTGATCGAAGCCAGTATCTGCTAGTATGAGCGCAATTCTGTACAGGGGTCTGCGCTTATTTTTGTTAATTTCTACTTTTCTTCGGACAAGTTTATAAATGATTTTGGATATCTTTACATATCATCATTGTATTTGTATTAGTTTTTTTAATAATGTCAATTCTGTTATAGAAGAGGTGAAGAATATGGAGAGAGTGGCGCACTACTTTTGGGCGGTTCGGATTCCGGATGAGGTAAAACAAACCATTTATGAGGAACTGACACGAATTAAACCAATATTCCAGTTTAAGCGATGGGTGGATTTAAATGATTATCATATAACGCTTGCATTCCTTGGTACTGTAAAACCAAAGCAACTAACATCCGTTATTGAATCGGTTGGGGATGCCATAGAGAATCAAAAAACTTTTAAATTAGATATCAAAGGATTGGGTGTGTTTGGAGCTCAAAAATCACCTCGTATATTTTGGGGGGCAGTGAGTGAATCAGATGCTTTATATAAAATTCAGGAAATTGTTCATCAAACTTGTCTAGATGAAGGTTTTAAGTTAGAAACACGCCCTTATCATCCGCATATTACATTGGCCCGAAAATGGGGAGCTAATGAAGATTTCATAGTGGACAACTTAGCCACACAAAACCCATTTAAAGAAAAGCCTTTATCTTTTGAAGTAAATGAAATCGTCCTATATAAATCAAATGTGGAAAATACACCGAAATATGAACCAGTTGTGTCGTTTTCATTAGTATGATGTTCTTCAATTCCATAGTGTATAGGTGCGCGGGTGCGATTCTTTAATAAGAATCAGCGCCCGTTTTTAATTATTGAATTTATGGTGAAGTAAAGTTGCCGGGGATTCAATCATCAATCTGAAACTTTCTTCCATTTTATCCGTATAATTTAAATATCATAGTAAGGGGGGATTTCATGTATGACATGCCAGGAAGTGGGGATTGGTTATTCAACTTCGGACCAATATTTATCGCACTTATTTTTATTATCATATTTATCTCAATAATTGGGGGTCTATTCAGTGGATTCAAGCAATGGAAGAAAAATGAGAACTCACCCCGCCTAACAATTCCAGCCATCGTAAAAGGTAAACGAACAAATGTAACGAGAAATACCCATCACCATCATGATAATAATCACCACTCGCACAGTACATCTACAAAGTACTTTATTACATTTGAGTTCGAGAGTGGTGACCGATCAGAGTTTCATGTTTCAGGGAAGGAGTACGGTATGCTTGCAGAAGGGGATATTGGCAAGTTAACTTTCCAAGGAACAAGATATCTTGATTTTACTCGAGTATAGCACCCGTAATTTCACTAGGCCTAACAATATAAAGACAGCGCGATTCTGTATTGGAATCAGCGCTTTTTTGATACTTTAGTTTATTTAATCGAATACACCAAAGTTAATATAAATAAATTACTATATTTCGAATAGCTTTCAATATACTTTAAAAATTTTTAATAAAGAAATCCACAACCGTATCAAAAGCCTTAACTATTTTATTTAGGATTTTTTCACCCCTATTATAAGCAATGTTGTAAATAGTGGAACTGTCTGATGTAATAATTAAATCTTCAAAAACTGCATCATAAATTCCATCTGCGTATTGTTCGTAAGTAGGTTTTTTTTCAACGTATAAGGAACCTAGTGCAATATTATTTGAAGTATGAGTTGAATCAAAATTGATTGTTTTATTAATGACACTGTTATCAACAAGAATATGAAGTTGATTTTTTTCCAGAGTTATATTTAATTGTCGATTTCCAGGTATCATTCGGGGATATTCACTTTCAATCTTTTGTGTTCCTGTCTGAGTGTCCATATAGGAATATATGGTTGCTTTGTTAAAGGCATAATCTTCTCCATCCCAAATTACATCATCAAGATTATATTGAGCAAGCTGTTTTTCCTCCTGATTATTTAACTTTTCAATGAGGACCAGTTTGTTGTTGTGTAACGAAAGTTTCAAATAAGTGTTATTTGTTTTGTCGTAACGCATATAAATATTCTGTTCACCTATTACATTACCTTTAAGCGTAACACTTAAATCATAATTTCTAGGTAGATCTTTTTTTATTAAGATTAATCCTTCTTCAGATGGTAGTGAAGTTAAAATAATTTGATTCCTGGAAAATTCTACCGCACCAAGAGCAAGTTTCCAATCCTTTGCTTTTTCTTTTTCGCCAATCTCAAATTCTATTGGTTGTTGCATGTCTTTTTGAATTCTCATTAATAAATGATTTATCGACCAATAGGGAGATACTTGCAATCTAGATAAATTATAAAGATCGGTTTCTTTTCCATTATAAGCATCGCCCTCTAAATTAAAGTGCATTTGAAAAGTAGCGCGAATTTCCCGGTCATTTACTTCTTCAACTAAATTATTCATATCTTGATATAAAGAATTCGCGTGCATAATTGCATATGCTCTCGGAGTGAAACCTAATGTGGATTGGTAGATTTCATTCATGATTGAATATTCATTCCTAATCCTTTTTTCCATCTTATTTCGATTTTCATATGGGATCATAAATTCATCCCGTATAAAATCCATTAAATAGTGATTATAGTATTCTAGTTTGGTTTTCTCAGGTATTTCGTTTTCATCGATAATCCCTAATGGGTTTCCATTCGAATCAAATACATTAATATAAGTTAATCGATGCCCATTTGAACCTATTTCCCAATAACCACTGGATTCTAATTTAGATAAATCTTTTGGTTGTAAAAACTTTTTATCGTTCACACCCATTTTATTCGAGTACGTAAACATCGTTGCTTTGTAATTCAATTTCTCCAATATATTTTGAGAAAAGATAGCTGAATCTGTACGTCCATCTTCGAAAGAAAGATATAAGGATTTTTCGGGTAATTGCCTTCCCTTATTATAATAGTTAATAATATCTTGTTGACTTAATGTAATAAAACCTTGTTTATGCAAAGTAGTAAGTTGTTTTTCCAGATTTCCTTTTGAAATGTATTTTGATGAACCGGTTCGATCAATTCCAAAATACGAGAGAGCGATAAAACCATTATCTTCACTTGAACTCCAATTTATTTCTTCGTATTTCTTAAAGAGAAACAATTCCTTTACAACAATTATAAATAAGAATATGAGGAGAATTACCTGTATAACTGAACGAATAATTTTTCTTGTTTCTTTTTTTTGATCATCGAGCAGAGGACGGAATATATTTTTACTCATTTTCTCTAACCTCATTATTTTATTAAATTAACTTATGAAGATTTTTTAGATTGTCTTTTCTTTTTCCTTTCATGTGCCTTAATATCCTGAGGAGTATCACGAGTACCCCATTCAGATTTCCAGAAAGTAAACCAGGCAATTGGCATTTGCCACAATAAAATACATTCATAGAAAAGAACAAATATAAATCCATAGGTCCAAAGATTACTACCGCGGAATAATAAATGAGTAAAACTCAATAACATAGCCATTAGAAGTAGACCCATTAAAAATGTTGCAGGGAAAATATGAAGAAAGATGGGGACATATAGAAGATTATAAAAAACCACAATGGGCGCAGCAATAGGTACTATTAATCCTGCCAAGAAAAAGAGGGACATTAAGGGTTCCTTCTTCCATATAAATCCTGTAGCGCGCAATGATTCACGGAGCCATGAGCGTTTCCAACGCATTTGCTGTTTTAAAAATATTCTTGTGTTTGAAGGAACAATTGTTGAACAAATAGCATTATCTTGATAACCAGTTCGATGTGTTTTTAAAATGAAATTGGTCATACTCCGGTCGTCACCAAATGTAGCTGGTTGGCCTAAAAATTTCTGAGTAATCCAAGCTTGTGAATTTTCTAGAACGAGATCTTTTCGGTAGCAAGATAAGGGACCTGATAAACAAGTCACACTATCAAAGATAGACTCCGCTGCTTTCATAATTCGAAATGCAATATAGTAACGTACAGCCTGTAATTTGGTTAATGTATTAGTAAATTTATTTTCAACTTCTGTTCGCCCGGAAATTCCACCTATTTTTGGATCTCGGAAAGGTTGCACAATGTTGCGAATTGCGGTTGGTTCTAAAAAACTGTCAGAATCCACAAAAACTACTAAATCAAATTTGGCCATTTTTACGCCGGTGATCAAAGCTATACGTTTACCGCAATTTTTAGATAGTACATGATACTTCAGTCTATTCTTTGTATGAAACTGTTCGCCTTCTAAATAGATTTTATGTACCATTTTTTTTATATTTTCTACAGTTTTATCGGTAGAGTGATCATCAATAACGATGACTTCCAGTTTATCTATCGGATAGTCCTGATTAATAGCAGTTAAGATTGTACGATGAATCCATTCTTCTTCATTGAATACAGGGATTATGATGGAAACTCCAGGTTCAAAATGAGGATTAATTTTAACGTTTCGATAGAATATACTGAAAAAATATCGACTTAATAAAAGTGATGCTGCAATAATGCTGTAAAGGTAAAGGGTTTTATTAAATTGAAAATAAATAACACTTTCTGCACGCATCAACAAAACCACAAAGAATATAAATAATAATAGAATACTTGCAATAAATGTTGCTAATCTCCACCGCCTTATCTTCAAATAAGAATCTAATGGTTTAAGGAATTGAAGAGCAAAATAATAGGAAATGCCTTGATAATTTTCTTCTGTATAAACACGTATGATTTTTGCTTTTATATTGATTTTCGATTCAAACCCCTCAGGCATTGTACCTTCCGGAATTTTAAATCTTATCGTTACATCCTCACCAATTTGCAAGTTTTGAGATTCATTTGATTTAATCAATATACCGGTGATTGAAATATTTTCACTGCGAAATATTACCTTAGTAGGTTTGTCATGATTATCCTTAATCAGGAGTACATCGAATTCACTTCTGAAACGTTTTCGGAGTAGTTGGTATTTCTGTTTGTGGTTAGAATCTAATGGATTGAAGTTGTTTGGAAGGTGGGGTAGGCCTCTTTGTTCAATGTTAGTATGTAAACCATTTGGAATTTGTAAATTAGATAGTATATGACGGTCTTCTACAGGTTCCATTAATTTTTCTTTTACTTTCTTCACGTAGGTCTTCTCCTTTACTGATCTATACCATTCAGCTCAATCCATTCAGACAGTTTGATGAATGTATAACCTTCTGATTGTAATTTTTCAATAATTAAGGGTAAAGCCTCTACGGTTTTTGTATTGTCTAGAATATGCATATTAATGACACTACCAGGATTTGTTCTTTCGGTAACACGTCTATAGATATCAAATTCATTAAAGGAAAGATCCCAGTCATAAGAAGCCACATCATAAAGTACAATTGTTTGAATTCCCATCGAAGTGATTACTTTTGCAGATTCCTCATCTATGACACCCTTTGGAGGTCTGAAATACGGTAATGGTTCTTGCTGTATAGCTTCGGTTATTACTTTATGGGCCCTTAAAATATCTTGTTGTAAATCATTCGGTGACAATGCTGTAACTTCTAAGTGGTTATAGGAATGGTTTGCGATTTCATGACCTCGTTCAATAATTAATTTCGCTAAATTGGGATTTTTCTCGACGCCTTTTCCAATTAAGAAGAACGTTGATTTAATATTATAGTTATCTAAAACATCCAGCACTTTAGTAATTTGAATATCGCTAGCCCAATCATCAAAGGTAAGAGCCACTTCTTTCTTTGAATCAGTATTGCTTAAAAAAATATCTGGTTTAGCATTTACGAAATTAGAGTTGAACTGAATTGGATGAAGAATTTCAATTTTCTCTAGCGGAAGTTTAGTATAACTGTTGTTCAATACTTCGGATATAGTTGTAAGAGTCAATCTATTTTCTTTTGCGATTTTATTGATTTCTTCCAATGAATTAATTATTTCTTCATTTAAATATGAGTTTAAATGAATAATCGCTCCGCGTGATATTAGCTTATCTAAATCCGTCGTATTAACCTGTTCGTTATTGTTTGTAAGGTTAATAGAGTAGCTTACGACTGCACTCATCCCAAGTTGTGAAGTTACAAGACGCATCTTATCTGTGTAATCACCTGAACGACTTCTAACAAGAGTAGGTTTTATTCCTAACTCCTTCTCTAAAATTTGATTTGATAATTCAATTTCAACATATGTTTGTTCATAGTTTTTATCTGACATTAACTCATAATTCAGTGTATTATTTTGAATTTCATGACCGCGTTGTTTTATTTCTAAAGCGAGTTCAGGTTCTTCTGCCACTCTCATGCCTGGAAGGAAGAAGGTAGCATTTATTTTTAAACGATCTAATTCATCCAATAAACGAAGAGTAGACTCTTTATCCGCTAAACCATTAAAAGAAAGCGCCACAACAGGTTGAGTAGTTGCTACTTGTTTTAGAATAGGGCTCATTTGACTGTTATGTTCTTTTATTTCTAGTTTGTATGGGGAATTTATTGTATAACTATCAATCGCTTGTTTGGTTGTACAAGCGCTTAATAGTACTAGAAAAATCAACAAAATACTAAGAGAAAATAATTTATAAGTCATATCGAACTCCTTTTAATTATTACAGTCGATAATAACGTGCATTTGTAAAAGGGTAGTCCGTATTCCTAGTATCAAAAATGCATTTTGCATGCTTATCAATCATTTGATAATCAATATTGTCATGGTTGGTTAAGATTAATACACAATCGGATGAGGATATTAATAGTTCAGTAAGCGGAACGGTATTATAAGTTTGATGTGAAAAGCTGAACGTACATATATTAGGATCAACGACGCTCCAATGATAATGTAATTTATTAATGTCAGTAAGAATAGATAAAGTAGGTGATTCACGGTAATCATCAATATTTTTTTTGTAAGCTAATCCAATAACCGTAATATGCGGCGGTTTAATTCGTTGCTGACCGTCTTCTAGATAGTGATTCAAGCGGTCTACAATATATTTCGGCATTCGATTATTTATTTCATCGGCACATTGAATTAATGGCATATCTATGGAAACTTGTTTTGCTTTCCATACTAAATATTTAGGATCAATTGGTATGCAGTGTCCTCCAACACCGGGTCCGGGATAAAAAGCCATATATCCATACGGTTTTGTTGCTGCTGCATCAATAACTTCCCATACATTAATGTTTAATTTATGGCAAAGCATTGTTAGTTCATTTACTAGGGCTATGTTTACATTCCGGAATGTGTTTTCTAAAAGTTTTTCCATTTCTGCAACTGCTGGGCTAGAAACACTATATACTTCACTTTCTAATACTTGTTTATAAAAAGATTTGGCTAATTCTGTACAATTTTGTGTGACGCCTCCGACAATCCTCGGTGTGTTAAAGGTTTTATACTGTGGATTACCAGGGTCAATTCGCTCAGGAGAAAAAGCGATGAAGCATGACACTCCAATTTTAAAGTTTGCTTTATCTAAAATGGGTAGCAGCACTTCTTGAGTAGTTCCTGGATAGGTCGTACTCTCTAATATTACTAAACAATTTTCTGAAGCATGCTCTGCAATAGCAGTGATCGCCTGCAAAACATAAATTAAATCTGGATTTCCACTTTTGTCTGTCGGAGTTGGTACACAAATGATAATAATGTCAGCTACTTGTAATAGATGAAAATCATCCGTTGCAACAAAATACTTATTATGAATACTCGTTAGAAATTGTTCTGCATTAACATCCTGTATGTAACAGACTTTATTTTCGATCGCTTTAAGTTTATTTAAATCCTTTTCAAATCCTATTACTTTAAATTTGTTATTTGCAATTTGCATTGCTAGGGGTAACCCGACATAGCCTAGGCCAATAACTCCGATGGTTGCCGTATTCCATTTTATTTTTTTAAGCAATAATTCATATGCTTCAGTTAAGGAATGCATCTATAACCCTTCTTTTTTTAGAATTTAGTAAAATTACAGATAATGTATAAACTTTTTTCTTAATTTATGAATCAAATAATAAATCACATCCTTTTGAGTAATAGGAACTAGTACTAGTATATTAAGTTCAGGAAAATAATTGCAGATTATTTAAACTATTTAATTTAGCATTGTAATTAACAGTTCCGTTCAACGTAAAAGTTAAACGAATAAGTGTATCATTACACACACAACTCAGTACGGGTGAAGTGCTATCCATCATTTGAACATGTATTTTAAAATATGTATGATAATTTATACAAGCCAAACTTGAGGAGTGAGATCTTGAAAAAATATGTACCATTTATATTAAGCATTTTTCTTCTTGCAGCATGTGAAGAAACGAATAATAGCACAACAGCCGATCAGGATTCTGCAACAGATACAAAGTCTAGTGAAGTAGATACAACAAATTCTCCGAGTAAGGATGAGTCGGGTTCGAGTCAACCGACAGAAGTTTCTTCAACAACTGAAGATTTTCAAAGTATTATTCCGAGCAATTGGGATGTCGATATACCAACTGATTTTCCTGTTTCAAAGGGCAGCTATTTAACAGCGATAACAACGACTGATAGTGATACCATAACATTAAATTTCTATGAAACGCCCTCTAAAATGGCGATAAACGATAAGGCGATTAAACAAGATGGGACTTACATCGGTCAATTAACAATTACCAATTACGATTCAAAGGATTTGGCGAGTGATGAGATTGATCAAACCGTTTTCGATAGTGGACAAGCTGTCGATTTAGGATATGGAATTACAGGTTACCAGGATGCGGGAGCTGGCTCTCAATTTACTAGTTGGAATGAAGGGCGCTGGGCAATTATTGCACGGTCATTGACGGAAAAAGCTGAGGAAAGCTTGCTCACAGCAAAGGAAACAGTCGAATTTTTAGAAACGAATATGCTTCCGGTACCAAAAGATTATGGTTATTTACATGTAGATGCCGAACAAACAGGCACAATGGCGAAATGGCAAAAGGAAAATTATTTATACACAATGACGGATTTTGGTGAAGATACATTACCTTGGATTGTGAAGTTTAAATAAATATTTATACGCATTTAAAGAGCAAATTTTCTACGCTTCGAACAAAAATAATTTGATACGAAATCTGTTAAGAAACCCGGAAGTTTTCATTCTTTTGGGTTTCTTTTTTTTATTAAAAGTCCAGTTTTTAAAATGAAAGCGCTTTAAAATTTCTCGCATATATAAACCGTTAGATTCATAACGTGTTGTAACTGAGTATTCTATAAAATTGTGAATATTATTTAACAATTTCGTACTCAAATAATTTCATTTACAAGGAGATGTTATTAATGGATTTTACGCTAAATGATGAACAAAAAATGATTCAAAAAACAGTAAGAGATTTTGTGAATAAAGAACTGAAGCCTTTGGAGCAAGAAGTATTAAAAAATGAAAGGGAAGGCAGACCTGGTATCTCTAATGAAAAAATAAAAGAATTAAGAGAAAAGGCAAAGGCAATTGGATTTTGGGGTATTAATACGCCTGAGGAATACGGTGGGGCAAATTTAGGGCCAATTATGTCAGTGTTAATTGCAATGGAATTAGGAAGAACTTTTGTACCGTTTAACTTTGGTGGTTCTGCTGATAATATCCTTTATTTAGGTAACGAGGAACAGAAACAGAAATATTTAATCCCTACTATTAATGGAGAAAGACGTTCTTGCTTTGCTTTAACCGAACCTGATGCGGGATCAGATGCAAGAGGTATTCAAATGAGAGCGGTTAAAGATGGTGACCATTGGGTGTTAAATGGTGAGAAAGTATTTATTACAAATGGAAATGAAGCAGACTTTGCCATGGTATTTGCAGTGACAGATAAAGAAAAAGGTGCGAATGGCGGAGTAACTTGTTTCCTTGTAGATAAAGAAATGGGTTGGAAGTCGGAATATATTTACACAATGGGCGAATGGGGACCAGCAACATTAGTATTTGATAACGTTCGTGTTCCTGAAGAAAATATTTTAGGAGAACTGGGTCAAGGTTTTAATTTAGGTATGCAGTGGATAGGCCAAGGGAGATATATGATTCCTGCGGGTGCAATCGGTGCTGCAGAACGCTTATTGCAAATGGCCATCGACTATTCAAAAACACGAGTTACTTTTGGTAAACCTATAGCAGAACGTCAAGCAATCCAATGGATGATTGCAGATTCAGCAGTTGAAATTGAAGCAGCAAAATGGATCGTATTTAGAGCTGCGTGGATGGCTGAAAATGGTATGGATCCACGTCATCAATCATCTATGGCAAAACTAAATGGCGCAATTATGGCAAATCAAGTGGTCGATCGTGTTCTTCAGATCCATGGTGGAATGGGATATACAAAGGAATTACCGATTGAACGCTGGTATAGAGAATTAAGATTATACCGAATTTTCGAGGGAACAGATGAGATTCAGCGCAGAACGATTGCAAGAAATTTATTGAAAGGTCATGCAAAAGTTGGAGAGTTACTTTAATTAAGGCAGCTTCTACTCATATATTTCTTTAACATACTAACTAGTCAGTTATTATGCGGTAGTAATACTAACCGGTTAGTTAATAAGTGTGGTTCTAGATGAATAGTTAGTTTGCCAAATCAAAAATTTAATCCGAAATAGTGTGGGTAGAATAACAATTATCATTACTATATTTTCAGATTAAAGTAAATGCCAGCACCGCCTTGCGCTTCGGCTCTTCCGATGGAGGCAAAACCGCCTCCATGTCAGAGTCTCCAACTTGTGTCAGGGCTAAGCGAGCGTTCCCCGCTTTTCAATTAAATTGAAAGAAGATGAATATAGATGATGGAAAGGAAGGCGTTCTTTCTACTAGGATTCATAATGTTTTTAACGATGACAGGTTATGGAATAGTACTTCCTACATTACCATTCTTAGCAGATGATTTGGGGCTTTCATCAGTTCAAATGTCATCGTTAATCATAATTTGGGCAGTTTCCCAGTTAATTACTGCACCGATATGGGGTCGTTTAGCTGACAAAATAGGGAGAAAACCCGTTCTAATGATTGGCGTATTTGGCTTTGGTGTAGCTTTCCTTTTACTAATTTTGGCTCAAAATTATTGGCAATTGCTTTTAGTTCGATTAATTGGTGCAGCAATATCGTCTGGTACTCAAACTGCAGCTTTTTCGATGGTAGCTGATCACACTAGAAAAGAGTTTAGAAATCAAACCATCGCGAAAATGGGAGCAGTGAATGGACTTGGCTTTTTGTGTGGTCCAGCTATTGGAGGGTTATTTTCTCCCTTTGGAGTCGTAGTACCTTTTATTATTGCAGGATCACTAGCTTTAATAACTCTACCTTTTGCCCATTTTTACATCCGAGATTCGATAAATAATGATAATAAAGAAACTCAGAATACTTTTGCAGGCAATAATGAAACAGTTTCCTTTTGGAAATCTATTACAATGGTTACGAAAAACGGATATTGGAATCATTATATGATCATACTTGGATTGTCCATTGCAGCTTCGAGTTTTTTCGGTCTACTTGGATATTATCTAATAGCAAAATTTGAAGCTACCCCAATCTTTGTAAGTATGGCCTTTAGCGCACAAGCTGGAACTTCTGTCTTGGTACAATTCTTTTTACTAAAAAAATGTTATGAATTATGGGATGAAGATACGATTACAAAAATTGGCTTATCCTTTACGGCAATTGGCTATTGTTTAATTAGTTTTGCGCCATTAATATGGGTAGCAATTTTAGGATGTGTTTTTACTGGTTTTGGGCAATCATTGGTTCGGCCGACTACTATAGCGATGTTATCAAAACGTACTGAGATGGGGCGAGGTATTACATTAGGCCTCCAAGAATCAATGGATAGTTTAGGGAGAATACTTGGACCTCTTTGGGGGGGCTGGGTATTCATATATCTCGTATCGGCTCCATTTATAACTTCTGCTGTCATAACAGTAATTCTATTAGGTATTGCATTTTTGATAACTTACCAACAAAAAATTGAAATATCTCTACACAAAGATACTAGTAACTCATAATCGGAACTATTGGTCTTAAAATGTAAGCGCTTTAATGCGAAAAATACTATGAAAATAGTAAATAAAAGTTAGGAGGGTAACATGTTACTAACTGAATTATTGGGTGGAAATATTGAGAATTTTGGTGAGTATAACCTTCTGTATTTCTATGATAAAACTTATACAAATACTGAAACGGAAATTATTTGTAAGAAAGTTTCTAGTCTTGTCCATTCTCTCGGAGTGGAAAAAGGAGATCGGGTGTTAATTTGTATGCCAAATTGTCCCGAAGTTATTTTCTCTTACCAAGGAGTATTAGGAGTTGGTGGCATCATTGTACCAGCTATGTATCTTTTACATGAAAATGAAATCAACTTTATTTTAAAGAATTCTGAAGCAAAAGTTATTATTACATCATCTGTTCTATTGCAAAAATTAAAAAATGCATCCAGTGATTTATCTGTTAAACCGAAGATTATTTGCATTGATCAACCAAGAGAGGAAGATATACAGGAAGAGTTTCAAATCATTGAATGGAAAAAAGCCCTTTCTAATATATCAGTTTATGAAAATACTCCTTTAGAGTTAAAAGAATCAGATGTTGCCGTCATCCTTTATACATCCGGCACTACAGGTATACCGAAGGGAGTTATGTTAACGCATAGAAATCTCTACTCAAATTCAATGTCAGGATTAAAACTTAGAGCGGAGGACGAAATAAGAAGTACTACTCTAGGTGTACTTCCTCTAGCCCATATTTATGGTTTTGGCATTATGAACAGTATGTTTTTGCTAGGTAGCTCAGTTGTTATTTTTGATAAATTCGATGCCGAAGAGGTATTTAAGGTTATTGAAAAATTTAAAGTGAAATCCTTTGCTGCTGTCCCGGCTATGGTGCATGCGATGTATTATCATCCGAATGCCTATAAATATGACTTATCTAGTTTAGAAACAGTTGGATCGGGGGCTGCTGCACTAGCAGTTAGCTTACGTCATAAGTTTAAAGAAAAATTTGGGGCTGAGGTAAGAGATGCGTATGGACTTTCTGAAGCATCGCCAGGAGTTGCTACACAACGTAATGATATGCCGATTAAAGAAGGTTCTGTAGGAGTACCAATGCCAGGTGTAAACATTAAAATCGTGGATGAAGATGGGGATGAAGTACCAGTTGGGGATGTCGGCGAATTATTAGTACAAGGCGATAATGTAACGCCTGGTTATTTTAAAAATGAAGAAGAAACAAAAAAGGCACTACAAAATGGATGGCTTCATACAGGGGATATGGCAAAAGTGGATGATGAAGGCTATCTGTACATTGTAGATCGTAAAAAGGATTTAATTATTCGAGGCGGATTTAATATTTATCCGAGGGATTTAGAGGAATTGCTAGTTAAACATGAAGCTGTTTTGGAAGCTGCGGTGATTGGTGTTCCTTCCGAAAAAATGAGTGAAGAAATTGTTGCTTGTATTGTGAAAAAGCCCGATGCAGAAGTAAGTGCTAGTGAATTAATCGGATACTGCCAACAAAATTTAGCTAAATATAAGACACCTCGTCATATTGAATTCATTCAGGAACTTCCGAAAAATGGTGTTGGGAAAATCATGAAAATTAAGCTGAGAGAACAATTTGCTAACCTGATATTAGATTAATATAAGTAGTTTAATTGAAAGGAGGCATTCGAATGACAGGAAAAAATGACACACTACTCCAAGTAGAGGAAATGCAGACGGTTTTTAAGACAAGAAAAGGTAACCTAGAAGCTGTTGATGGTATTTCATTTAATATTGCTAAAGGTGAAACAGTTGCAATCGTAGGTGAATCAGGTTCTGGTAAAAGCGTATCGGCACTTTCAATTTTACGTTTGTTGGATAGTAATGGAGAAGTTACTTCCGGGAAAATCCTGTTTAATAATTTAAATTTAAAAGATATAAGTAATGATGAAATTCGAAAAATTCGAGGAAATGAAATTGCCATGATTTTTCAGGATCCGATGACATGCTTAGACCCTGTATACACAATCGGTGATCAGATTACCGAAACGATTAAAATTCATGAAACACTTAGTAAAAATGAATTGCAGGAACGAGCACTAGAACTATTAAGGTTAGTTGGACTTCCGGACCCTGAGAGCCGTATTAATGCCTACCCACATCAATTATCGGGTGGTCAAAGACAAAGAGTAATGATTGCCATAGCTCTTGCATGCAGACCTAGTTTAATTATTGCAGATGAACCTACAACAGCTCTTGATGTGACTGTCCAGGCACAGATTCTGCAATTACTGAAAGATTTGCAAACCCAGTTTGGAACAGCGATTATCCTTGTTACACATGATTTAGGTGTTGTAGCGGAAATGGCGGATAAAGTAGTTGTTGTCTATGCGGGGCAGGTTGTAGAACAGTCGAATGTGAAGGATTTGTTTAATAAACCTCAACACCCGTATACAGAAGCATTAATGAAAAGTATTCCAAAAATTGATACAAGTAAAGAACGTAAACTGCTCACGATAAAAGGAAATGTTCCAAGTTTAACAGAAATTCCAGCTGGTTGCCGATTTCATCCAAGATGTCCTTTTGCTACTGATAAGTGCAAAAGTGAGGAACCACCATTTTTTAAATTAGCAAATGGTCGAGAAAGCAAGTGTTGGATTGCAGATCCTAACCTGACAGGAAATTGGGAGGGGCCAATTTTAACGGAAGAAAATGAGCCAGTCTTTGAGCTCAATCAACATTTAATCAGTAAAAAGAATTTATTGGAAGTAACAGACTTAAAAAAATACTTTCCTATCACAAAAGGAATACTGTCAAGAACAATCGGACACGTTAAGGCAGTGGATGGTGTAACACTGAATATTCACAAAGGTGAAGTTCTTGGTCTTGTAGGTGAATCCGGCTGTGGTAAATCAACTGTTGGAAGATTAATAACAGGTCTTATTGACTCAACGGATGGGGAAGTAAGTTTTGATGGAAAACAATTATCAAATATTAATAGAAAAGAGAAAAAAGTTCTGAGGAAGCGGGTTCAATTTGTTTTTCAAGATCCTTATAGTTCTCTAAATCCGAGGATGACCATTCTCGATATTATTGGGGAACCATTAGAAGTGCACAATCTAGCAAAAGGAAGTTCAAAGCGTCAACGGGTAGGAGAGCTGCTTGAAATCGTAGGACTATCTAAAAATGATATGAATAAATTTCCTCATCAATTTTCAGGAGGTCAAAGGCAAAGAATTGGTATAGCAAGAGCTTTGGCAACTGAACCAGAACTTCTGATTTGTGATGAGGCAGTGTCCGCATTAGATGTTTCTGTTCAAGCCCAAATTTTAAATTTATTAAAAGATCTTCAGTTGAAACTAGGGTTATCTTATTTATTTATCTCTCATGATTTAACGGTAGTCAAATATATTTCAGATAGAATAGCTGTCATGTATTTAGGAGAAATTGTAGAAGTGACCGATTCACAAACTTTATTTACAGAACCGCTCCATCCATATTCAAAGGCACTTATTTCCGCTGTGCCAAATCCTAATCCGAATATTAAACCAGATCGAATTATCCTAAGTGGTGAAGTACCAAGTCCATCAAATCCTCCAAGTGGCTGTAAATTTCATACGAGATGTCCTTTTGCAATGGATCTTTGTAAAATAGAAAAACCTGAACTAATGGACATTACAGAAGGTCATACTGTTGCCTGTCATTTCTATAAGGAGGTGTCACACATATGATTGACTATATTGTTAGGCGCTTAATTTTTGGGATATTCGTACTATTAATTATGACAACCTTCATTTTTATCATTATGAGAGCGGTACCTGGTGACGTTGTGACCCTTCAGTTGGCTAACTCTGGTGCAACAACTGAACAAATGGCTGCATTGAAAGCTGAAATGGGTCTAGATAAAAGTGTTTTCGGTCAACTAATAGATTGGGGTAAAAATGCGCTTCAAGGAGATTTGGGTAGTTCTCTTTGGTCAGGTAAGGAAGTATCCCAGATTATATTAGACAGACTTCCCGTAACTATACAACTAGCGCTAATGGCAATTGTTTTAGCCATCATTATCGGTATTCCGATTGGAGTTATTTCCGCTGTTAAACAAAATACATTTATAGATCATTTTTTAAAAGTAATTTCAATTGGAGGATTATCTATTCCAAGCTTCTGGCTGGGACTTATCTTATTAACTGTATTATCACTGTCTTTCAATTGGATTCCACCACTTGGTTATCAATCATTCGCAGAAAATCCTATTGTTAATCTACAGCAAATGTTCTTACCCGCAATTTGTCTAGCAATTACACTGAGTGCCAGTATTGTTCGTATGACAAGATCGGCTGTCCTTGAAGTACTGCATTCGGAGTTTATCAGAACGGTGCGGGCAAAAGGTGCGAAAGAAGCGGTTGTAATATTCAAACATGCCCTTAGAAACTCGTTGATTTCGGTTATTACTTTAATTGGTTTACAAATTGGATATCTGCTTGGAGGAACTGTAGTACTGGAATCAATTTTTGCACTCCCAGGTCTAGGCAGTTTGATTTTTGAAACTGTATTAGTGAGAGATTATCCAGTTGTTCAGTCAACCGTACTGGTCTTTGGAGCGATGTTTTTATTAGTAAATTTAATAGTGGATGTGATGTACGGTTGGGTAGATCCACGAATTAGAACTAAATAAAAAATGCCTCAATATTCTTGTTTCAAGAAAAGGAAGTGATTCATTTGTCTCAAATACAAATAGACTCTGAGTTGCCAAAAGAGAGTATAAAGGCGAGCAGGAACATACACTTGAAAAAATTTAAAGAGGATTGTAAACGCTTTATTCAAACACAAAAAATTGGCTTTATATCTCTTTTAATTATTCTTTTAGTTTTCGCCGTCGCTGTATTTGCACCTTTCATTGCACCGTTTGACCCAATTAGTCAAGATCGTACAGCATTTTTGGCAGCACCAAACTCACAACATGTGATGGGCACTGATGATTTAGGACGTGATGTGTTTAGTCGTCTAATTTTTGGTTCACAAATATCGTTACTTGTTGGAATTGTAACAGTTGTTATTTCAATTGTATTAGGAACATTAATTGGAATGATTTCTGGATATTTTGGTGGGGTAATCGATTTAGTAATTCAAAGAATAATGGATGCAATTATGTCAATTCCAGCTTTAATTCTTGCTTTGTTTATTGCGGCTTTATTGGGACCTGCCATCCAGAATGTAATTATAGCTTTGGTGATTATCGAGATACCTCGTTTTGCTAGGATTGTTCGAGGGGAAATGATGAGAATCCGTGAATCTAATTATGTAGAAGCGTCTCGTTCGGTCGGTGCAGGTTCATTTCGAATCATTATGAGACATGGATTGCCGAATATGATGGCACCAATCATTGTCATGGCAAGTCTTGCTTTTGGTCAAACAATTATTGCTGAAGCATCACTTAGTTTTCTTGGAATAGGAACTCCACCACCGAATCCATCCTGGGGGTTAATGTTGAGTGATGCGAGTAGATACATGGAAAGTGCACCATGGCTCGTGCTTTTCCCTGGTTTAGCCTTATGTATACTAGTTTTGGCATTTAACTTATTTGGAGATGCACTTCGGGATTTCCTTGATCCTAAAATGTCTTAGGCAGTTAATAACAATTTTCCCTTAGGAGGAAATACTTATGGATAAAAAACTGAAATCCATAATCTATGTGTTCGTTTTAGGATTATTAGTACTAGTAATTAGTGCTTGCTCCGCTAACGAATCATCAGATGAAAAGCCAGATGACAATGATGGAGGTGGGTCAACCGCACCGAAAAGTGGTGGAACCTATACCATTCTTACACCTGCAGATCCTGATATGCTCGATCCTCATCGTCAGTCATCAATTTATACACATATGCTTGCAGGATTAGTTTATAACAAGCTAGTTACTTATGAAACAGGACCGGATGCTGCTTATACAGATTATAATGTTGTGCCGGATCTTGCAGAGCGTTGGGAAGTATCTGATGATGGAAAGACTTATACGTTCCATCTTCGAGAGGCATATTGGCATGATGTAGAGCCGGTAAATGGCAGACAGTTAACGGCAGAGGACGTTGTATCGACAATGGAAAGAATCATCAATTTGCCTGGTCATCAAGCAGCATTATTATCTGTAGTAGAAAGTATCGTGGCGCAAGATGATCAAACAGTAGTCTTTACATTAAAACAGCCATTTGCTCCGTTTTTAAATTTCATGGCAAACCATTTCATGTGGATTTTACCTAAGGAAGCGATTGATGGGAAAGTTGATTTAGCAACTGACGCCATTGGAACAGGTCCATTTGTGTTAGAAAAATGGGAAGATAACGTGCAGGCTACTTACAAAAAAAATCCGAATTATTATGAAGAAGGCAAACCGTATTTAGATGAAATTATTTATAAAGTCGTACCGGAACAGGGCTCACGGATAGCAGCATTTCGTACAGGTCAGGCAGATTCTATAGGTGGACTATCCCCTGAAGAAATAACACAATTACAAAAAACAAATCCAAATATCAAAATTTTTGAAGCTCTGTTTGCTACGCAGGAACAGTTGTATATGAATATGGAAAGAGAACCTTTTACGGATTTACGGGTACGGAAAGCCATTAGTATGGCTGTTGACCGAAAATCAATGGTTAAGGCTATCTACGGCGGCGGTGAAACGAGTGGACCAGTCAATCCTTCATTAGGTGATTGGGCCTTACCTTTAGAAGAGAGAGAAAAATTATTATCATATAACCCAGAAGAGGCAAAAAAGCTACTGGCAGAGGCTGGGTATCCAAATGGTTTTGATACGACCATGATGGTAACAAATGGCTACGGAGAACAACTTGTACGTGTCGCACAATGGGTTGCGGAAGATTTAAGAAACGTGGGTATTAATGTCGAAATAGAGTTGGTTGAATATGCTGCTTACTTTTCGGAAAAATGGCCGAATGTCGATTATGACATGGGTGTAGGCTACCAAACATATTTCCAGGAGCCGGATGAATGGCTTCGTACACAACTACACACAAATGGTTCCAGAAACTGGTATAACATCAGTGACCCTGAATTAGACAAAATGCTTGATGAACAGAGAACAATACTGGATGTAGAGGAAAGAAAAAAATATGTCTATGATATTCAACGCTATGTTTTAGAAAATGTAGTCAATCCAATTCCAATCACTACTTATTATACGAAGACTCCGATACAGCCTTATGTCAGAGATTCATATCCACATGCTTCCTACGGATACGGCTATTTAAAAGATATTTGGTTGGATAAATAACATATTAATCATTTTAGAAGGTTGGATACTATTTGTGTTAAAAATATATCGTCACATGGAAGGTATGTGAGAAAAATTCCGATAAAAGAAGGAATGAGTACTTTGCAAAGGATAGAAAAAATAGAGTTAACAACCAACTTCCCGATTGGTCCGGTAAATTCATATGTTGTGTTTGGAGAGAAGTTAACCCTTATTGATGCCGGCCTAAAAAATAAACAGGGCTGGGATGATTTCAATAATGGCCTGCATCGACTAGGTGTTGAAATAACCGATCTTGAACAAATTGTATTAACACATCACCATAATGATCATACAGGTCTTGTCGACTGGATTTTAGAGAAGAATCCTACTATTAAGATTTTTGCGCATAAAGATACTGAAATGATTTTAAAGGATGAAAGCTATATAGAATGGAGCTCTGAATTTTTTCACAACTTATTCATAGAATTTGGTTTAACAGAAGATATGGCTATCAAGTCAGCGTTTCGAAAGGGACACCGGGATTACTTCCAAAATGCATCTGTTCATGAGGTACTAGAGGAGGGAGACATGGTACCGGGTTTACCCTCATTTCAAGTTATAGAAACGTTAGGTCATTCACAGGATCATATTTCTTTTTATTGCGCAGATGAGCAACTGTTCGTTTGTGGAGATCACATTATCAAAGGGGTCCATGGTGGAATGTGGATGGATGCACCTAAACCCGGAAATAAGCGTGCAAAACCCTTAATCCAATATTTAAAAAATTTAGAAAAGTGTAGGAAACTTTCTGCCAACTTTACTTTTTCAGGACATGGCCCGATTATTTCCGATTTAAATGGAGCAATTGACGGACATATAAGCAATATAGAACATCGTGTAAGTCGTGTGATCAATACACTAAAAAAAGCAAATGGTGCTGCAACCGGAATTGAAATTATACAAGACATGTACCGGGGAAGGTATGAGAAAGCTGTAATTACATTTTTGTTTGAAATTATAAGTGTACTGGATTTATTAGAAGAACGGAATATTGTCATTTCAGAAAAACAAAATGGAGTATTTAAGTACCGATTAGTAAATAATTAGTGAAAAAAGCATAATGTTTCGTTTGACTGAATAATTCTTTAAAACTACTAATAAAATGTTAAGACACAAAATTTTAGTAGATAAGGCAGGAGGAATTTATTTGACTGGAAGATTTGAAAATAGAGTTGCATTTATAACTGGTGGTAGTCGCGGTATAGGGAAAAGCATTGCAGAAACTTTTACTGAAGAAGGAGCAAAAATAGCCATAATTGATATTGATACGGAAGCATTACAAAATGTACAGTCTGAATTTAAAGAAAAAGGATTCGACATTTTAGCTCTACAGGCAAATGTTGTGAATTCACATGAAGTTGAGGCCGCGATGGAACAGGTTATGAAGGAATATGGATCAATTGATATTTTGGTTAACAATGCAGGCATTATCCGCGATAACTTACTATTTAAAATGACAGATAATGACTGGGATCAGGTAATCGATGTTCACTTAAAAGGTGCCTTTAATACAACGCGTGCAGCACAAAAATACATGGTTCAGCAGAAGTATGGAAGAATTATTAATATTTCTTCAACTTCAGCATTAGGGAACCCCGGGCAAGCAAATTATTCAACGGTTAAAGCCGGGTTGCAAGGTCTGACAAAAACACTTGCGAGAGAATTCGGGAAATTTGGCATTACTACAAATGCAGTTGCACCTGGTTTTATCGAGACAGATATGACGAAAGCTACTGCAGAGCGAATCGGCGTACCTTTTGAAGATTTCCTAAAGGCAGGTGCCAGTAAAATACCTGTTGGCAGAGTTGGAAAGCCTAGAGATATCGCAAATGCAGTTGCTTTCTTTGCCGATGAAAATTCCTCATTTGTAAACGGGCAAGTACTCTATGTAGCTGGCGGACCGACAAATTAAAGAGGAGGAATGAAGTTTTGTATACAGAGTATATTGGACTAACTTCTAATAAAGTGAGAAATGTGATTGAAAGAGAGCTTGTAAGAAGATTTGCTGAATCCATTGGAGATAATCATCCAATCTATACTGATGAAGAGATTGGTAAACAATCACGATATGGTACAAATATTGCTCCACTTACATTTCCTAGGGTGCTAAGATCTGGCCATATCGATGGGCTCAAATTACCGTTAAAAGGATTAATACATGGTGAACAAATTTATCATTATGAACGACCTCTTTTGGTTGGAGAGGAAGTCTATTGCTACTCGAAAATAGAAGATTACTATGAAAAAGAAGGCAGTACCGGAAAAATGGGCTTCCTGAAGATGACACGGTATGGTGAAGACAGAGATGGGAGATTAATCTTCACTGAAGAGTCGATCACAATCATCACGGAAACGGTAAGGAGGTCCTTAAACGTATGAAAGTTTTAGCGGATATAAGAAAAGGTGAATCTCTTGAAACGACACTAGAACCAGTATCGAGAATGGATTTAATCAAGTACTCAGGTTCTTCCGGTGATTTTAATCCGATTCATACAATTGATGAAGAAGCTAAAAAAGCTGGTCTACCAGGAATTATTGCTCATGGTATGTGGACGATGGGCAATCTTTCGAAGCTATTTACGGCTTATTATGAAGAGGGCTATATAAAAGATTATAATATTCGATTTTCAGGAATGGTGTTTTTAAATGACGTTCTTACTTTAAAAGCCGATTTAGTGGATAAAGTGGATCAATCACTAATCTTTGATGTGAAAGCTATAAACCAGCATCAAAAAGCTGTGGTTAAGGGAAAATTAATATTTGAACGTTATTAATTAAAGGGTTTGTCTCGATTTCAAATAGGATAGGGGCAGGGGCAAATCCTTTATATATAAACTGATAATAAGGAGACCATATATGAAAAGAGATGCTGTCATTGTATCAGCTGTTCGTACGGCAATTGGAAAACAAGGTGGGGCATTAGCAAGTCTTCCTGCTCATCTGTATGGAGGGGAAGTAATTAAAGAAGCAATCAAGAGAGTGAATCTTAATCCAGAAATGATAGATGATGTGATTTTAGGAAATGTTTTAAGTGGTGGCGGCAATATTGCTAGATTAACAGCTTTACAGGGCGGTTTATCTGTCAACATACCGGGGTTAACCATAGACAGGCAATGTGGTTCAGGTATTAATGCAGCTGCATTAGCTGCCCAAGCGATACAATCTGGTGCAGGTGATATATATGTTGCCGGGGGGATTGAAAGCATGAGCCGCGCACCATATCAATATGAGCGTCCAGAACAAGCATACAGTTCAATCCCGCCAAGGTATCGTAAAACATTACTTGCTCCTGAAGAAATCGGAAACCCGGGCATGGGAACTACTGCAGAAAACCTTGCAAAAAAATATGATATTACAAGAAAGGAACAAGATGAGTATTCATTAAGAAGTCAACTAAGAATGGCAACTGCAATTAATGAAGGGCGTTTTGATGAACAAATAGTTCCAATTAGTATCCCTGTTCGTAAAGGTGAGCCGATTCTTTTTAACAAAGATGAGCATCCGCGTCCAAATACAACGTTAGCTGCATTGGCAAAGCTATCGCCGGCTTTCCAAAGAGATGGAACAGTCACAGCAGGTAGTAGTTCCGGACTGAATGATGCAGCATCAGCAATGGTCATTATGTCTCGAGAGAAGGCTGATGAATTAGGGATTCAACCATTAGCCACGATTAAAGGATCAACCGTTGCAGGAGTAGACCCTAATATCATGGGAATTGGTCCCGTACCGGCAACGAAAAAATTATTAGAGAAGTTGAATCTTTCTTTATCCGATATGGACATTATTGAATTGAACGAGGCGTTTGCTGCACAGGTAATCGCCTGTGACCGGGAATTGGGAATAGATCCGGAAAAACTAAATGTTAATGGCGGAGCAATTGCACATGGGCATCCATTAGGTGCAACAGGCGCAATTTTAATAACAAAAGCTGTATATGAATTGAAACGATCGGCTGGGAAATTCGCCCTTATTACAGCTTGTATCGGTGGAGGCCAAGGAATCTCTTTAGTAATCGAAAGGGAGTGAACTAAAATTGTAAAAAAATAATGACTTGAGGAGTAAATTAAATGCGCGGAAGAATTCTTAAAGAAAGTATAGACCTCTTTGATAAAAAGGGGTTCAGCAAAACTTCCATTCAAGATATTATTGATACGATCGGTGTGACAAAGGGTACCTTTTATTATTACTTTAAAAGTAAACAGGAATTATTAATGGATATTCACTTAAATTATATTAAAGAGTTATTAGCCGAACAAGAAGTGATTTTAAATGATGAATATCTAAGCAGTATAGTAAAAATAAATAAATTAATTCATTTAATTATAAAAAATATTAAAGTACATGGTAAGAGCGCAAGAGTATTTCATCGGGAGTTTCGGCATCTGGATGATAAGCAATTAAAGTTAATCAATGATTACCGAAAAGAGTTTCGTATAAATCTCGAAAAGCTTTTTGATGAAGGTATTGAAAAAGGAGAATTCAGGGAAGATCTTAGAAGTGATATTGTTATCTTTGGCATCCTCGGCATGGTTAACCGTTCATATAATTGGTATAATCCGGATGGAGAAGTAACAGAAGAAGAGCTTGTGAGTACTTATATGGAAATGATATTAAATGGAATAAATAAAGATACAAACACTACGGGATATAAGAATGGAAACTTCAGCGGAAGTATTTTTTAAAAGGGAATATAATTATAGAAATATTAGCCAATGCACGAAAAGAAATTTATGGACAAATTACGAGCAAAAGAGTAAACAGGCATCTGTGTTACGTAAGCCCGTAATCAAACAACGCATATAAAACATCAGGCACCTCCGGTACGATAAATGTATCAACCAAAGGAGGTGCCATTTATGTCTAAAAACAAATTAACCATTGTTCCCGTCAAACTCGATCCTCTTCCAGTTGAAACTTCTTCGAATCATTCTCTTCAATACACTGCTGAGCCAAGTTGTGTAATTAAAACCGCTGTGGCTGAAATTTCCTTCTTCAATGGCGTAGATGAGCGCATTATCCAAACCATTATGAAGGAGCTGAAGGGATGAAACAGGATTTTACGAGCGTGCAAAACATCTACATCATCTGCGGTAAGACAGACATGCGTAAAGGTATTGATGGTCTCGCAACGCTCATTCAAGATTCTTTCGAATTGGATCCGTATAGTGATTCTATCTTTCTGTTTTCTGGATGGAGCAAGGATCGGTATAAATGTTTGTATTTCGATGGAGATGGCTTCGCCATGCTTTATAAACGATTAGATAATGGGAAATTACAATGGCCAAAAGATGAAAATGAGGTACGCAAACTTTCGCAACAAGAGCTGCGTTGGTTGTTGGAAGGATTATCTCTACAACAGCCGAAGGCAATTGCAAAATCTGTAAAAGGTATCTTTTAATCATCATATATTAAATGGTATAATCATCCACATATAACTTGAACGGAAAAGTGGTGAACGATTTGACGCTTGTTAAACAGAAGCAAGAAGAACAAAACGAACGTATTATACGATTACTTGAAGAACAGTTAGCTCAGTCAAATCGACAAATAGAAGCGTTGACGGAACAAGTTCGTCAATTAACGAAAGCCTTATACGGCTCTAAGTCAGAGAAATCCAAATATCAAGCACCAGACGGACAGGGCTCTTTATTTGAAGAAGATCCGTCTTTTAACGAACCTGAGCAGACAGAAGAACAAAGCACGGAAACGGTTAGTTATACCGTTACTCGTAAAAAGACAAATAAAAAACGAAATGATTCGTTTCGTGAGGATATTGAAGTTGAGGAAATTCATCATCATCCAGCTAATTTAGCTTGTGATTGTTGTCTCGGTGAAATGGTAGAATTCAGTTCAACGATGGTACGTGAAGAAGCGAAATTTATTCCAGCTACGTTGAAACGTGTACAACATTTTGAACATGCTTATGAGTGCAAAGCGTGTAAAAAAGATGCCCTACAAAAAGCACAAATCAAACGTGGTAAAGCACCACAAGGCGCTATCCAAAGAAGCATTGCCGGACCCACTGTTTTAGCAAAACTTATCTATGATAAGTTTATCCAGTACTTGCCTCTTTACCGTCAGGTAAATGAATGGGAGCGACATGGCCTACATACCAACGATAAGAATTTATCCAATTGGGTAATACGCGTAGCAGAAGATTGGCTTCAACCGCTTTATGTTTTGATGAAGCAACTATTGACGGCGAAATCTGTGCTGCATGTGGATGAAACGTATGCACAAATACTCAAACGTTCAGATGGGAAATCCGCTCAATCGAACGCCTATAACTGGGTATGTCGTAGTGTACAAAGTGAAGGTCCTATTATCGTTTTATTTAAGAGCGCTCTCTCACGAGGGCGAGCTATATTAGAAAATTTAATTGCAGGGTTCAAAGGGACTGTGATTTGTGATGGCTATTCGGCTTATGGTCAATTGCCTAATGTTCAGTTCGCTAACTGTTGGGCGCACGTACGACGTTATTGGCTGAAAGCTGATAGTAAAAACGGGCGAATAGGTGTTGAATATTGCGATCGTTTATTTCACATCGAGCGTAAAATCAAACACCTTTTACCGGAAGAACGTGTGCGAGTTCGTCAACAAGAAGCAAAGCCCATCGTAGCTGAATTTTTCGATTGGATTGACCGTTCTCCTTTCTTTGGTAAAAACGCAATTGCGAAAGCAGCGGACTACACATTGAGCCGAGCAGATGAGTTAAAAGTCTTTCTTGATAACGGTCACATCGCAATTGACAATAATCCCGCTGAAAATGCGATTCGTCCAAATGTTATTGGCCGTAAAAATTGGCTTTTCTCTGTGAGCGAAGCGGGTGCCAATGCGAATGCCATCTGTTTAAGCTTGGCTGAAACGGCCAAAGCAAACGGGATTGATTTTTATCAGTATCTGGTGAAGCTGATGACGGAATTACCAAATTTACCATTTCATCAGCAACCTGAGATTTTACATAACTACATGCCTTGGTCAGAAAATATTCAAGCCACATGTGCAAAATAGCCAACTATCTGAAAAAAATTTAGGATAGTTGGCCATTTGTCGTGCGTACCGTAAAGGTGCGCTATTTTTTATATTTCGGGCTTACTGTGTTACTCTTTTTTTTTATCCGTTCAAAATTTGTAAATTAAAAAATTAGCCACAGACATTGTGAAAACAAGGTTATGTGGCTTTTTTATAGATTTTTTGTAAGCCCGTAATCAAACAACGCATATAAAACATCAGGCACCTCCGGTACGATAAATGTATCAACCAAAGGAGGTGCCATTTATGTCTAAAAACAAATTAACCATTGTTCCCGTCAAACTCGATCCTCTTCCAGTTGAAACTTCTTCGAATCATTCTCTTCAATACACTGCTGAGCCAAGTTGTGTAATTAAAACCGCTGTGGCTGAAATTTCCTTCTTCAATGGCGTAGATGAGCGCATTATCCAAACCATTATGAAGGAGCTGAAGGGATGAAACAGGATTTTACGAGCGTGCAAAACATCTACATCATCTGCGGTAAGACAGACATGCGTAAAGGTATTGATGGTCTCGCAACGCTCATTCAAGATTCTTTCGAATTGGATCCGTATAGTGATTCTATCTTTCTGTTTTCTGGATGGAGCAAGGATCGGTATAAATGTTTGTATTTCGATGGAGATGGCTTCGCCATGCTTTATAAACGATTAGATAATGGGAAATTACAATGGCCAAAAGATGAAAATGAGGTACGCAAACTTTCGCAACAAGAGCTGCGTTGGTTGTTGGAAGGATTATCTCTACAACAGCCGAAGGCAATTGCAAAATCTGTAAAAGGTATCTTTTAATCATCATATATTAAATGGTATAATCATCCACATATAACTTGAACGGAAAAGTGGTGAACGATTTGACGCTTGTTAAACAGAAGCAAGAAGAACAAAACGAACGTATTATACGATTACTTGAAGAACAGTTAGCTCAGTCAAATCGACAAATAGAAGCGTTGACGGAACAAGTTCGTCAATTAACGAAAGCCTTATACGGCTCTAAGTCAGAGAAATCCAAATATCAAGCACCAGACGGACAGGGCTCTTTATTTGAAGAAGATCCGTCTTTTAACGAACCTGAGCAGACAGAAGAACAAAGCACGGAAACGGTTAGTTATACCGTTACTCGTAAAAAGACAAATAAAAAACGAAATGATTCGTTTCGTGAGGATATTGAAGTTGAGGAAATTCATCATCATCCAGCTAATTTAGCTTGTGATTGTTGTCTCGGTGAAATGGTAGAATTCAGTTCAACGATGGTACGTGAAGAAGCGAAATTTATTCCAGCTACGTTGAAACGTGTACAACATTTTGAACATGCTTATGAGTGCAAAGCGTGTAAAAAAGATGCCCTACAAAAAGCACAAATCAAACGTGGTAAAGCACCACAAGGCGCTATCCAAAGAAGCATTGCCGGACCCACTGTTTTAGCAAAACTTATCTATGATAAGTTTATCCAGTACTTGCCTCTTTACCGTCAGGTAAATGAATGGGAGCGACATGGCCTACATACCAACGATAAGAATTTATCCAATTGGGTAATACGCGTAGCAGAAGATTGGCTTCAACCGCTTTATGTTTTGATGAAGCAACTATTGACGGCGAAATCTGTGCTGCATGTGGATGAAACGTATGCACAAATACTCAAACGTTCAGATGGGAAATCCGCTCAATCGAACGCCTATAACTGGGTATGTCGTAGTGTACAAAGTGAAGGTCCTATTATCGTTTTATTTAAGAGCGCTCTCTCACGAGGGCGAGCTATATTAGAAAATTTAATTGCAGGGTTCAAAGGGACTGTGATTTGTGATGGCTATTCGGCTTATGGTCAATTGCCTAATGTTCAGTTCGCTAACTGTTGGGCGCACGTACGACGTTATTGGCTGAAAGCTGATAGTAAAAACGGGCGAATAGGTGTTGAATATTGCGATCGTTTATTTCACATCGAGCGTAAAATCAAACACCTTTTACCGGAAGAACGTGTGCGAGTTCGTCAACAAGAAGCAAAGCCCATCGTAGCTGAATTTTTCGATTGGATTGACCGTTCTCCTTTCTTTGGTAAAAACGCAATTGCGAAAGCAGCGGACTACACATTGAGCCGAGCAGATGAGTTAAAAGTCTTTCTTGATAACGGTCACATCGCAATTGACAATAATCCCGCTGAAAATGCGATTCGTCCAAATGTTATTGGCCGTAAAAATTGGCTTTTCTCTGTGAGCGAAGCGGGTGCCAATGCGAATGCCATCTGTTTAAGCTTGGCTGAAACGGCCAAAGCAAACGGGATTGATTTTTATCAGTATCTGGTGAAGCTGATGACGGAATTACCAAATTTACCATTTCATCAGCAACCTGAGATTTTACATAACTACATGCCTTGGTCAGAAAATATTCAAGCCACATGTGCAAAATAGCCAACTATCTGAAAAAAATTTAGGATAGTTGGCCATTTGTCGTGCGTACCGTAAAGGTGCGCTATTTTTTATATTTCGGGCTTACGATTTTTTTACAGTGGCAACAAGTTGTGTTTACAAAAAATGGTTGAACTAATATTGGAGGTATGTATATAATGTGCTTATAGTATATATACATTATACAAAAAGGTTTGTGATTATTTGGATGTTTCACATTTTATATTACGGCTTAACTGTTAAAACAAGTAATAAAGAACACAATTTTAATTGATTTTTAATAAGTAAAAATGAGGGATTGGCATGCAAATAATTATTTCAAACATTTCTAAGGAACCAATTTATGAACAAATTACAAATCAGATTAAATCCGCCATTTTAGCAGGTGAATTGCATGAGGGGGAAGCAATACCTTCCATGCGTAATCTTGCCAAAGAACTGCAAATTAGTGTAATCACAACGAAGCGTGCTTACGAGGAATTAGAAAAGGCGGGCTTTATCTATTCGATTGTCGGAAAAGGGTCCTTTGTTGCAGAGCAAAATTTAGAAGTCATAAAAGAAAAGAAATTGAAAGTCATTGAGGAGCAAATGAGCTTGGTCATCACGAATAGCAGAGAAATTGGCATCTCACTTGAAGAATTACAAGACTTATTAAAAATTTTATATGAGGAGTGATTTGAATGGAGAATGTTGTTGAACTTACAAATGTTTCGAAAAAGTTTAAAGGTTTTTCTGTTAAAAATCTAAATTTAGAAGTGAAGAAAGGCTTTATAACAGGCTTTATTGGGGCAAACGGTGCGGGTAAATCGACTACGATAAAAATGATGATGAATCTATTAAGACCGGATGTCGGTGAAATTAAGCTTTTCGGTTTGGATTACATGAATCATGAGAAGGCGATTAAAGAGCGCATTGGGTTTGTTTACGATGGCAATGTGTTTTTTGAAGGGCTGAACTTAAAAGATATAAAGCGCATCGTGGGCCCTGCATACAAACGCTGGGATGAATCACTATTTCATCAATACTTGGAAAAATTTGAATTGCCGCTGAATAAACAAATAAAGACATTTTCAAAAGGAATGCAAATGAAGGCATCATTGGCCATAGCACTATCCCATCATGCGGAACTTATTATTATGGACGAGCCAACAGCAGGTTTAGATCCCATTTTTAGACGAGAGCTTTTGGAGCTTTTACAGGAGTTAATGGTGGATGGAGATCGTACCATTTTCTTCTCCACACATATTACATCCGATTTAGACCGTATTGCAGATTATATCGCTCTCATTCAGAAGGGGGAATTAATATTTAATCAGTCTATTCTTGATGTAGTTGAAAACTATGCACTTGTTAAAGGAAGATTGGAACTTCTGGATCGCGACACTGAAAAGGCTTTTATTCATGTTCACCGTGCATTAACAGGATTTGAAGCATTAACGGATGATATCAAAGGAGTACAAAGAATTTTCGGAGACACCGTTGCCATTGATCAAGCCTCTCTGGAAGAGATCATGTATTACTTGAAAGGGGGAATACAACATGTTTAATCTAATTAGACGTGATGTCATATTACAGAAAAAACAGCTATTACTTTTTATTCCTTTTGTCATTTTCTTTATTATAATGGAAGCAAATCCAGTTATGATCTTTCTTGTTGCCAGTATTCTTATTCCCTTTAACACATATGCTTACGATGAAAAAGTAGAGACGAACATATTGTTAAATTCCTTACCTTATACACGTTCGGAAATAATCGCATCACGCTATATCGGTGCTATTATCTATATGGTTTTAGCAATTGGTGTGACAAGTCTCACATTGTTTGTTTTCAATAAACCTTTTACACTAACACACATTGCGATTGGCTGTAGTTTATTTTTATTATTTGCTTCCTTTACCTTCCCATTATTTTATTTATTTAAACCAGGTTATATTTTTCCGGCTGTATTGATTAGTTTTCTCCTTTTAACAGCGGTCGGACCGTCTATTGCGATATTTTTAGCAGACCAATTGACCGTTATAAAGGATGTTATTATTAATTTATCCATCCCTGCTTTATATACAGGAGTAACAATTGTCGTCATCACACTCTATGTTGGTTCTTGGTTTGTTACCAACAGCATTTACCAGCGAAAGGCGTTATAAGTAAAGATAATATCCATACTGATGTGAAATATAAATAATTCATTAGCTATTCAAAGAGCAAACTTCGCAACGTGCTGGTTTGCTTTTTTAGTTGGTAATTAGGAATTAATGCTTACAATTTCCTTGCGAATTACTTATTTGTTTCTCTAATAGTATATTTATGGTAATTTAGTATTAATTCAGTTTTTTATTATAAAGGAGGAGTATTCAATATGGTTTCATTTCCTAAACCAGGGGCAGAGCAGTTTTTAAGGACATTTTCAATAAGAGATTTTGCGGTAAGTCCAGATGAAAATCAACTCGTTTTCAGTACAAATTTAAGCGGAAAGTATAATTTATGGGCAATGAATCTGCCTAGTACATTCCCGACACAGCTGACATTCAATAACCAGAGCTGTCAAGGTCTTCTGTATGATAAACAAGGACGATTCATCCTTGCTGGTTTTGATGACGATGGCAATGAAAATACACAATTTTACGGGTTGCCTCTTCATGGCGGTACATTACAACCAATTATTCATGAAGAAGGAACACGCAATACTGGAATGATCCTTTCAGAAGACGGGAAAAAGCTTTACTACACTTCTTCAAAAGGAAATCCTTCTTTTTTGAATACGTATAAATATGACCTGGAGACAGGGGCGGAAGAATTAGTTTTAGAAGGGAAAACGACACCTACGTTAACAGTTGGTTTAAGCCCGAATGAAGAAACGCTCCTTTATATGACGGCGTATTCAAATACACATACACTGTTGTATGCAAAACGGGAGAACGACCATACTTTGCTGACACCGTCTACCGATTCTCAGCACACGGTTAGTGATGCATGTTTCGCAACAGATGATCTTGTTTATTTTTTAACGGACTACAACGCAGATTTTACATACTTAGCTTCGTATAATTTAGAAACAAATGAATTTATTAAAGTAAAAGATATTGAGAATGAAGGCTTCACTACTCTGAAATATGACCAACATAAACAGCGCTTATATATTGTCAGTGAAAAAGGTGTAGAAGATACTGTATACATGTATGATTTGTCTTCAAATGAGTGGCAGAAAATACAAGCGCCATGTAGCACGATCGATAAGCTTGTTGTCACGAAGTCAGGTAATTTATATGTTTTAGGCGGTACTGCTACTAAACCGGATAATATTTACCGATTGACAGATAATGAATGGATTCCTCTTACGCAATATGCAGTTCCGGGTGTCGACCATAGCGAATTAGTGGAGCCTGAAGTTATTACGTACCCTTCTTTTGATGGGCTGGAAATTGAATCTTTATTCTTCAAAGCGAAAAAGGAAAATGATAATGGGGAAATCATCTTCTGGCCACATGGTGGTCCACAAGCTGCAGAGCGAAAATTCTTTAGAGCTTCGTTCCAGTTCTTTTTAAATAATGGCTATAGTATATTTGCGCCAAATTTCCGTGGATCAACAGGTTATGGATTAGCTTTCACAAAAATGGTAAACGGAGATTGGGGATATGGTCCGCGACTTGATAATGTCGCAGGTCTTGATTGGCTTATTGATAAGGGTTATGCAGAAAAGGGTAATATTTTATTGATGGGTGGAAGCTATGGTGGCTATATGGCCTTACTGCTTCACGGACGTCATGCGGATTATTTCAAAGCGGTAGTCGATATCTTTGGACCATCGGATTTGTTTTCATTTGTCAATTCGGTTCCGGAAGACTGGAAGCCGATGATGGATCAATGGGTAGGAAATCCTGAAAGAGACAAAGAAAAATTTATCGAATATTCCCCGATTACGTATTTAGAGACAATGACAAAACCAATGCTCGTTATCCAAGGAGCAAATGATCCGCGCGTTGTGAAAGAAGAGTCGGATCAAATTGTGCAGGCGCTGAAAGATAAAGGCCGTGAAGTCGAATATATGCTTCTTGAAGATGAAGGGCACGGATTCTCCAAAAAAGAAAATGAAATTGCGGTTTACCAAAAAATCCTTTCCTTCTTCAGCCAATTTGCAGAGTCTAAAGTGGAAGCATAACTTTTATTAGATAAAATATAATAAGCGACAATCATTATACAAAAGTGATTGTCGCTGTTTTTACTTTGAAGTAATGATATCGATTAGCGTTTTTAACCCGTCGTTCACTTTGACCAGCTGATCATTGCCTCTCACTTCAAAAAAATACACGTTATCGCTATTTTCAGGAGAATATATGTAACTGGCTGCTAATTGCTGTTCCAGTACTGGCTTACGATTAAACTGATGGACCCTCACCACATACATGACTTCGTTTTCCTGTAAGTATTCGATTTCAAGCACTGGCTCTTCTTTAAGGATTTTATTGTCCGGCCGTTCCAACTGAATGTATGGGAACCTGTAAATTTCAACCATAGGAGTAAAAGCGGGGTCCGAATTCGTCATCACTAAAACTTCTTCATTTGTTTTCGTATCTCTAATTGAAACCGTATCAATATGACTATTCAAAGCTTTTCCTATAATCGCATCCCTGCTAGACTCTTGCCACATATCAAAAATAAACCAGCCCAACACAATGGCACCAATAGAGATTAACCAAAGCCATTTTCTCATCACTTAGACACCTTGCCAGTAAAACTAGTCAATTGAAGTGGCGTTATTGTTCCTTGATGGAAATAGAGCTGCCAGTGCCCGTCAATCAATTTCCAAATCGAACTGCGCAGTGTATTCCGTTCTCTAGTGGTATCAACTAAAAAATAAGTAGCTAAGACAATGTCATGAGCGAGCGGATAGATTTCGTAGTTATGCAGCTTCATTTCTGTCATAACAACACCCGTTTCAAGACACTCTTTTTTATCATAAATATAACCGGAGCTGCCAATCTCAAAAAAATCATCTGCTAAAATGGCATCAAGCTTTTCTTTACTCCTTCTAACTTCCAACCCGGTATGACTTTCCTCTAGTTGCTGTAAATGCTCTTTTAAATTCTCTATCAACACAATTACCACCTAACTTTTTTATGTATACCTTAACTTATTTCTAGATTTTACAAGTTAAATCCTCTAAATTAAAGATATCTTAAATCCTTTTTGGTAATAAAAAGGGAATATTTATATGCACAACGCTTTTAAGGAATTTCAACTAACAGCTGAAAGGATTTCATTCAATGGACTACTTAAATAATTTAATTCGTCAAATAAGTGAAGAATATGAAAAGCATATTGAAAAAAGGCCTTATATCGTTGCTATAGATGGCTTATCGGGTGCCGGCAAAACTACGCTTGTAAAGCAGCTTAAACGTATTTTAGAAAATGTCGTTGTAATTCATATTGATGACCATATCGTTGAAAAATCCAAGCGGTATAATACAGGGCATGAACAATGGTTTGAATATTATCAATTACAGTGGGACACCAAATTTTTGAAAGAGCAGCTTTTTCTAAAAATACGACAAAATGTCCCATCATTAAAACTACCCCTTTATCAAAAAGAAGAGGATACTCATCTCGACCAAACAATTAATTTATCTGACTGCAGCATGGTAATTATAGAAGGCATCTTTCTTTTACGGGATGAATGGAAAAACTGTTATGATTATATCGTTTTCTTGGATTGTCCTAAAGAAATGAGGTACGCACGTGTAATTCAACGAGATACATATATTGGGGATATAGATGAAAGAGTAAACAAATATACGAAACGATATTGGCCTGCAGAAGAATATTATTTGGAAAAACAAAAACCTATGGAACGAGCTCATTATATTCAAAAATTTAACTGAATTTTGAAACTTCCGTAGAATTTGAACGTATAAGTTGATAGAGGGGAGAACGTTTAATGAAAGAAAAAATTTATTCAAAGAGTAGTGCGCAAAAAAAGTCGAGTTATGTTATTCCTGTATTTATTGGGGCTGGATTAGGTGGAGTATTAGGGTTAGTTGCATATGTGAAAGATTGGCTATGATACGTACAGCAGTATTTATAGCTATCACATGAATAGAAGATTTTGTGTTCGAAATATTATAGAAGAAGGTAATGATTAATGGAAAATAAAAAGATAAGTAAAACCGACATAGCTTTGTTTTCTTTTTCTGCTTTAGCACTAATTTTACTATTACTAAATTATTTCTTATTTGATTAAAGATTTATACATTCTAAGCGTATCGACGTTTTTTTCTACAAGAATGGTAATCGCCTGTGCTTCTTCAACAAATGGATAATGGTTCGACTCATTAAATATCGTAAGGTATAATTTTGGAATCACTTCAGCGATTTCATAGCTGAATTCAACCGAACAAGGATGATTGGAGGTTAAATTTTGGATGCATTATCAATCCTGGTTATTGTACTCATCGTCACCGGAATGGTTGTATGTGCAATTAAAATGAGAAGCTTGAGAGATAAAATTCATGATAGTTCAGCTACACCAATTATTATTAGGTGGATAATAGGAACAACAGCATGGGGAGTATTGAGCATTTATATTGTAGTATGGTGGCTAATGCCTCGATTGCTGTAAAAACCTGCAACATTCAAAAAAAGGACCTGGTTGATATACGAAGGCAGGATAATATGACAAGTTCAGAAAATGCAAAAACGCTCAGGTTTTATTTGTACCTGAGCGTATAAAATGCTTGTTCAATTAAAGCCCTTACTTTGTGTTTTGATAAATAATACCAAAAACTGTACCTATCCAAACCCCTATGAAAATAGTAATCGCAAAGAAGCCTAGACCCATACCTTCCCAACCACCAACAACTAATATGCTAAAAAGTATTAACCCAAAGCAAAGCAGGCTCATTATAGCAGAGGTTAAAAGTAATATATTTTTCGAAACTTTCCGGCCAATAAAAAACATCATAAATGCAAACAAAATTCCTAACAATAATAAAGGAGTCCATCCGTCTAACATCAAAGCATCCACTTCATTACCCCCTGTTATGTTTTTGCGCGACTGACATGACTGTTATATACCCTAAAATTCATTCTGTAAAAATTTTAACATAAATTTTCCATTTCTTTAAGGGCAAAGGGAAAATGCTTAATGAATTACTCATAACTTCTAATAATTAAATCCGAAGATATCGGCTTTCGCTGTATTTCTCTAGCCCAAACGGATATAAGACCCCTTGAAAAAGAAGATTACACATCGTGGTTATCCGCATTTGAAAATAGATTGCCGTCACAACATCAATACGATGAAGGTGAAATAGATATGAGCATTTGTACAAAAGATTGGTTTGGAGATTTGGTAGATCGTCATCAAAGACTTGCTTCAGAAGATAAAGTTTATATATTCGGGGTTTTCCGAAAAGAGGATCTTGCGCATATTGGTTCAGTTGATTTTTCTACATTGTTGAGGGATGAATTTCAATGGGCAAGATTTGGTTATACGATCCACAACCAATTTTGGTTACAAGGATATGGAAAGGAAGCTGTAAAAGCTGCACTTACACTAGCTTTTGATAAACTGAATTATCACCGGATCGAAGCACATATAAATCTGGATAACTTCCCATCCATTAAGTTAGCGGAAAGTGTCGGCCTGCAATTTGAATGTATAAGAAAAGGATTTATTTACGAATTTGACGAGTGGAAAGATCATCTCATTTACTATATAAATTCGAGGTAAGGGATAAATTTAATATAGCATCTTGTAATACACAAAGAGAAGGTAGGGAAAGGTTACTATTCAATACGCAATTGTGAAGTGGAAATTAGAGGTGAAAGTTCATGGATAATTTTTTTGCAAATTTAATTTTAATATCATCAATTTTTGGACTTGTACTATTTTTTATGAATAAGTTTTTAAGAAAATGGCTAAACGTTGAGAAGAAAGAGATCTTCTCCAATCACTTTGTAAATAAACAACATAAAAAAATAGATTGGACCATTAGAATAGCATTTATTGTGGTTATGTTATTTGGTTTCTTCATTAACATTAGCCAAGATTCTTCAAAGCACATCTGGTTTCTGCAACCATATATACTTTTGTTTGGCTTAATTATTGTAACGGAACTAGTCAGAATTGTTATGGAGAAGAGATATGCGGCAAACAAGAATGACTACATTTTTACGGCAGTACAATTAGTGGTTATCTCTCTATTTTTACTCGCAGTATTTTCGACAGACTTTTTTGGATTATTGGCATGGCAGTAAGTGTTTGTTTTACAAAAGTAACGTATTTATCGCTTAATGCTTACTAATGAGTGAACCACTGATGAAAAAGAAGTTAATAATAGCGGTTTTATTACTCGCACTTATATGTGCAGGGCTGTTCCAAGTTACGAAACTGAGAACATTTCAATTATTTGGAGGGTTGACCTACCAGGCGGAAACAAAGGAGAAGGTTATCGCTTTAACTTTTGATGACGGTCCGTCAAAGAATGTGGATCAGCTTTTGCCTTTGTTGGATGTATACAAGGCGAAAGCTACGTTTTTCCTTATCGGAGATGAAATTGAAAAGCATCCTGAGGAAGCAATAAAATTAGTTGAAGCAGGGCATCAAATTGGAAATCACACGTATTCACATAAAAGAATGGTTTTAAAATCGCCTTCTTTTATTGAAGAGGAAATAGAAAAAACGGATGAGCTGATTCGAAGCATTGGGTATGAGGGAGAAATTGACTTTCGCCCGCCTTACGGGAAAAAATTCGTTGGCTTACCGTATTATTTAAATAAGACCAACAGGGAAACGATTATGTGGTCGTTGGATCCGGAAACGTATTATACAAATGTGGATGAAAAAATCAATTATGTAATGGAAAACATTCAACCGGGCTCGATTATCTTGCTGCATCCCATGTATGATCAAACCGGCGGGACATTGCAAGTGGTTGAAACGATTTTAAAAGAGCTTACGAACGAAGAATATCGGTTTGTAACAGTGGATGAACTTCAGTCGCTATAATCTCTTTAGCATCATAGTAAGAAACAGAATAATATGAAGCCTGTATCTATGATTACTCGAAAATCTAAGAAACAGGTTTTTTTCTATTTCAATTTTACTTGTATGAGAACTTACATAATAAAATATTTTTGGGAATTTGAACCTGTATTGGATTGACAATCGTCTAATAGCAGAATTGAAATTTAATTGTAAGGAGGGCAGTACATTGGACAATGAAGAGAAGGATTATTTACTGGAAAAAATCATGATTGAATACGGGAATGAACTGGTGCGGCTTGCATTTTCCTATGTGAGAGATAAAGAAATTGCGAAGGACCTTGTTCAAAATACGTTTATTAAATGCTATAACAATCTGGAATCCTATCGATTTGAAGCGCAGATCAAAACATGGCTCTATCGTATAACAATCAATGAATGCAAAGATTATTTAAAAAGCTGGCATTACAAAATGGTGCAGGTTAAAAGTTTTATAAATGAAACAACCAAGGCTGTACTACCATCAATAGAAAAAACCGTAATTGATAAATATAAGGATGAAGAAATAAAAGATATCATTTTGTCGCTTCCCAAAATCTATCGGGAAGTTGTTTATCTTTACTACTATAATTCATTAAACACAGAAGAAATTGCCGGTGTTTTAGGTATCTCTGCAAATACTGTTTATTGCAAAATAAAAGTGCAGACTAGTGCAAAGAATTTGTACAGAGTCCTGCACTATTTTTGTGCATAAAAAAAGACTTGCCAGCCACCCCAAGTCCCTCTACTCTTTTAGGTGTCGAATCCAAAAAGTGGAGGTAAGAAAGGATGCTAGCAATGTCTGAAGTTAATTGTATCAAAACATTACGAAATGAAAAAGGACTATCTATTACCGAAATTGCCAATACAATGCAAGTGAATTGGCGCACTGCCAAAAAATATGGCGATGGAGATCAATTGCCTCAAGAGAAAACTCATTTGAAAACGGGCATGATGTACGACGAAGAATGGGGAGAAATCGTAATTGATTGGTTAGAAGAGGATTTAAAACTTAAGAAAAAGTTACGCCGTACAAATAAGAAAATGTTTGAAGATTTAGTAAAGAAGGGCTTCAAAGGTTCCTATAGAACACTTTGTAATTTCATTCAAGAATGGAAAGCAGCACAAGAAGACGAAATAGACAAAGGTCATGAACGTTTAGAACATCCAGAAGGAGAAGCTCAAGTAGATTTCGGGATTATGGAAGCTGTTCAAGATGGCGAAATACTTGATGTTCACGCATTGGTCATGTCATTTCCAGCAAGTAATACAGCATTTGCGGTACCGATGCCGGGTGAAAATTTAGAATGCTTTTTAGGCGGACTTCAAGTGTTATTTAAACAGGCTGGTGGTGTCCCATTGAGCATTCGAATTGATAACTTAACACCTGCGGTGAAAAAGGTAAGAAAAGGCGATTCAGAGGCACAACTAACAGAAGCCTTTCGACATTTCCAACAATATTACGGGTTCAAAGTGCAAGTATGTAACCCACGAAAAGGAAATGAAAAAGGTCATGTGGAAGGTAAAGTAGGTTATGTTCGTTATAACTTCTTTAGCCTACCTCCGGTAATAAAGGATCTTGAAGATTTAACGAATCAATTAGAACAACAATTAATCAAGGATCGTCAACGAGTTCATTATAAAAAAGAAGTAATGATTGATGAACTGTGGAAGCGCGAGCAAAAGCAATTAATCAAATTACCTGAAAAACCGTATCCGGTATTTAAGCAGTTTTTAATCAAGTTTAATAAATATAATGAATTCAAACTTGATGGGCATTTGATTCATGTGCCAAGAGCAAGAAACTACGTCCAGCTTTCTTGTGTGACCTACTGGGATTCGTATAAAGTCATCACAAATGACGGAGAAATTTTATTATCTGATGCCCGACCTTATATGAGAAAACGTCGTTTTATTCCATGGAAGGAAATCTTAAAAGATTGGTTGAAAAAACCACGTGTTGTAGGGCATTCCCGTTACTCAATCTATCTGCCAACGCGCATTAAAGAGTATTTAACAGTTCCTTCACTTGCGTTAAGAAAACAACGGATTAATGAATTACTGACACTTTTACTTACACATGATATGAATGATATTGATCAAAATTTTTATAATTATATTGGCCGTGAGGCTGAAGAAACTGAACATCCTTACGGTGTTAATTGGACAGAATATGATGCCTTATCCCCAAAAGGGACGGAGGTGTTAAATCATGAATGAAGATATTTTAACACTCTGTAAGCAATTGAGATTAGCATATGTAGCAGAAGCAATTAAAGAAGTGCCTTTTACTGAGCCGGAAGAATATCTGTATCAAGTTTTATTAAAAGAGCAGCTTGGCAGAGAACAAGCAAAAATAGCACGTAACTTGAAACAAGCTCGTTTCATTGATACAAAAACGCTAGAAAGCTACCAGTGGCATAAAGATATTTGTTTTCCTAGCCATTTAACGAAAGATGAGTTAGAACAGCTAGATTTTATTCGAAGAAAAGAGAATGTCATTTTAGTTGGCGCACCTGGAACAGGTAAAACACATTTAGCTTCTGCCCTTGGCCGAAAGGCTTGTGAGCATGGATTTGAAGTACGTTTTTATCGTGTATCGCATTTAGTTGAGGAGCTAGAGCACGCCCTACATACGGGGAAATTGAAGCAGTTTAGAAGTAAATTAGAGAAAGTTGATTTAATGATTTTAGATGAAATGGGTTATTTACCTTTCGGCAAAGAAGGAGCAGAATTACTGTTTCAAATTATTTCAGAGTTCTATGAACAAAAGAGCTTAATTATCACTTCAAATTTAGAATTTAGTCAGTGGAACCGCATTTTCTCGGATTCACGTTTAACGGCAGCTCTGGTGGATCGTTTGATTCACCACGCCCACATTATTTCCTACACGGGCCAGAGCTTCCGTTTAACAAATGCATTGTCGAGAAAATAGTGAAAAAAATCGGGTGGCAACACTCTGTATTTTTCGTTGCAATTCTCTGCACTTTTCTCTTGCAAAATACAAATACTGTGAAAACTCGATTAAGAAGAGCGAAGCAACGGTTAGAGCCGATGATAAAGGAGGCGGAACTTAATGGAAGATAATCGATTCAGAGGGAAATTTAATGATATTTCAGATCAGGAATTGAATTTTACGAAAGAGGACCGGACTGAAGTATTCAAAAAAATCCATAGCTTACAGAAAAGTAAAATCCAAAAAAAATCATTGATTCTATCCAGCAAGACCATCCCGATTACAACTGCTTTATTAATTGTTGGTCTCTGTTTATTTTTATTCCTTCCGTCAATGCTTCCTGGAACGATTAATAAAGAAATAAGCAACATTAGTTTAAATAAAGAAACGAATCCAACAGTTGCAGGCACCACAGGAACAGAAGAGGCAAAAGTGTTAACAACTCTGATTACGGTTAAGTCTGAAAAAATGGATGATCGAATTTACCTCAACCTTTTACTTTCATACAGTACAGACAAAAAAATGGTGAAAGTAGTATCGATTCCTTATGATACATATGTACCTGTCTCTGTTAATAATGATGGGACCACTTTAAACGACAAACTGTTATTTGCATATAATTATGGTGGCGCTAAAAATGTGAATACAATTGTCTCTAATCTTTTTGATATACCGATTGATTATCATGCAGTGATTGAACTCACGAGTTTTTCTTCGCTTATTGATTCTATTGGTGGGGTAGAGTATCATTTGCAGGATGATATTACAGTAAGAGGGATAACTCAAGCTGTATTGGAATTTAAGAAAGGCGCAAATCATTTAACTGGAGAAGGAATTGCAGCATTAATGATGGCCGCTACAGAGCCGAACAATCTTGATGAAGGGAACCTTTTAAAGCTGATGGAAGCCGTAATAGATAAAGCGGAAAATGAAACTTCATCAAATAAGTTAAAAGAATCATTAGCAAAATCATTAGGCGATATACAGTTGTCAGATAAGGATATTAGAGCTTTCAAACAAATATCCTTAAGCGGCGGAATGATCGATGATGCAATCACAATAAGTAATACAGAAGGCAAACACATTTACAGGTTTGATAATGAGTTTCTAAAGGCAGTCTCAAAAGAGTTAACTACCTTCAAATAGTTATGAGAGGCTCGATTTCCTCAATTGGAATCGAGTCTTTTTAAATTGAATGATTTAATCGTCTTAAATTCTTCACTTATTTAAGTTCATGCATAATCATGGTATTACGAATAAAATTATCGTCTTACTGAGAAGTTTAATATGAGTACTGATTTTTTGCCCTTTTTTGAATATTTATGTATTAATAAAATAAATAAATATTGTTGTTTATTCTATTGACGAGTTAAATTTAACTTGATATTATTCTACTATTGTTTTTAGAAAATCTAATAGACCTTGTATAAATTCAAGAAGATGGCTTGAAAGTTTCTACCAGCTACCGATAATAGCTGACTACAAGGAATGGGAAATAAATTCTATTTTTATTCCATTTTGTAGAGAAGCTTTGGCCATTCGTGGTCAAAGCTTTTTTTATTCTAGGATAATAAATTAATTGCTAACATTCTAGCAACTAGGAGATTACAACATGAAAAACTTTTTCAAATTTGCAGAACGGGGTACTTCGTATAAAACGGAAACACTTGCCGGGATCACGACTTTCTTATCAATTGCTTATATTTTGATCGTCAATCCCATTATCCTAAGTCAATCTGGCATGGATCATGGCGCTGTATTCACTGCAACTGCGCTAACTGCTATTATCGGCACATTGCTAATGGGTATACTTGCGAACTTCCCGATCGCGATTGCACCGAGTATGGGATTAAACTCCTTCTTTACTTTTACAGTTTGTATCGGAATGGGGATTGATTGGCAAGTCACTTTAACAGGTGTTTTTGTTGCCGGCATCATCTTCTTGATATTAAGTTTATTTAAAATCCGTGAAAAAATTATTAATATTATCCCAAGTGATTTAAAGTTCGCAATCGCTTCTGGTATTGGATTTTTCATCACGTTTGTCGGATTGAAAAACGGTGGTATTATCGTTGGTAATCCGGATACATTTGTGGCGATTGGCGATTTAACTTCGCCAATGACGTTATTAGCCATTCTCGGTATTTTCCTTACGATCATTATGTTAGTAAAAGGTATTAACGGTGGTATTTTCTACGCAATGGTTATTACGACAATTATAGGGATGCTGTTCGGTAAGATCGAAGTACCATCTTCAATCATTGGTAGTATCCCAAGCCTTGAACCGACATTTGGTGTTGTGTTCGGTCATTTAGATGAAATATTTACAGCGGAAATCCTGACAGTAATTTTCACGTTCCTGATTGTCGCTTTCTTTGATACAGCAGGTGCCTTAATTGGACTGACAAGCCAAGCAGGTATGATGAAAGACAATAAAATTCCGAATATCGGAAAAGGATTACTTGCCGATTCAGCTGCCGGTGTAATTGGAGCTGTATTAGGTACATCAACACCTGCAACAAGTGTGGAATCTTCTGCCGGGATTGCCGTTGGAGGAAAAACCGGATTCACATCAGTCGTTATTGCAGCATGTTTCGTCATTGCATTATTCTTCTCGCCACTTGTTAGCGTTATTTCTGTGGAAGTAACATCCGCCGCATTAATTATTGTCGGTGCATTGATGGCTATGGAAATCCGCCGAATTAACTGGACAAAGCTGGAAATCGTTATTCCAGCATTTTTAACAATTATTATGATGCCACTGACTTCTAGTGTGGTTATCGGGATTGGGTTAGGCTTTGTGCTGTATCCGATTTGTCTGATCGCACAAAAGCGTGCTAAAGAAGTACATCCGATTATGTATGTGCTTTGCCTGTTATTCCTTTTATACTTTGCATTTATCGTATAAAAGAGCTTCAAAATAAATGAAATAGGTTAGTTCAGCTAGAGCATGATTCTGTAACAAGAATCATGCTCATTTTTTTGAATCTATTTAAAGAATTGATATTAAATCAGACTCAATTGGATAATTATGTTAAAATTTAGAAGGTATCGTTACTCAACAAGAAAAATGTACCTAATGGAAAAGCTATCGAATATTTTATTCTAATAGAAGAAAATGAGGCGGGAAAATGTCACATGTAAGAATACGGTGTACTGGACTGATCATCGAAAATAATTCAGTACTTTTAGTGGAGTATGATGATAATGGAATCCATTATAATTTACCAGGCGGAGGATTGGAACCCGGTGAAACAATAATGGAGGGGGTTGCAAGAGAAGTGTTTGAAGAAACTACGGCAGATGTTGAAGTTGGACCGTTAGCATTAATTTATGAGTTTCCTCCGCATAAGCAATCCGGTGATTATGATGTGAATGGAAAACATGGACTCCATCTAATTTTTGACTGTACTTTAAAGAATCACTCGGTCCCGAAATTGCCTGAATATCCAGATCTTAATCAAACGGCGGTGAAATGGATTCCTGTAGAAGAATTGGGTTCAATCTTGCTGATTCCAAATATCCAACAGCAAATAAAGAACTATATTGATAATAGAAGAAATATCGAATTGATTGAGGATTACAGGCTGGAGAAACTCTATTTGAAGTGAAAGTCAGATCAAAAAATGTCCTAGGATAAAATTGAGGTGTTCAAAATGGAAGATTATTGTACAGAAACGAGGGCCTACTTTACTTTATATGGAGAGGATTTTTCTTTGGAGGAATTCACTAGAGAAATAGGAATCATTCCAACAGAAGCATACAGAAAAGGTGAAGAATATATTCGGGGTAAAACAAAACATGTAAGATTTGAAACGCCATGGGTGTACGGGTTAGATTACAAAATGACAAACGATCCAGAGGAACTAATTCACGACATTGTAAATATACTATATAACTCAATAGAGATTATTAAAAAATATGTAGATCACTACAATTTGAAATGTAAATTAGTTACGGTTATTTGTTTTAATTGTCAGCAGACTCGTGAGCTTGTTATGAATAAAAAGGCAATTGAATTTGCCAATCAAGTAAATGGGGAATTTGAATTCGATATTTATCATGACAACGATTAGAAAGGCGTTTTTAAGGATAGCGTGGATTCCATTTATTGTGCTGAATCGTAATTACTGAAACTTTTTTCAACTCGATTCCGTATGAAAGTATAACAAATCGTTTAGTGGGAGAGGGGAAAATATATGTCTGAAAAAGGCTGTATAAAATGTGGAAGTAAGGATGCGAGCAAGAAGGAAGTGGCGATGACCGGTACAGGGTTATCCAAAATGTTTGATGTTCAGCACAATCAGTTTATAGTCGTTTACTGCAATAACTGTGGATATTCAGAGTTCTATAATAAAAAATCGTCTTCAGCCTCGAATATTTTTGACCTGTTCTTTGGTTAAAAAGATAAATGTAGTTTTTTAGACTTAGCGGATCCTAAATGATCGAAATCCAGAACTAATTATGTAAATGTCTTGCATTTTTTCTTCTGTGGCGTTAAGATAAGGTCAAGTTAATAGACCGGTTTGAGTTAAAGAGAGACCTTAAAGAACGCACAAAGCGATATTTGTGTGGTGCTTTAAGGTCTCTCTTTTTTTGTCTACATTTAAGGAGGAATTATTATGTCAACAGCTTCATCTTTACAACGTTCAGTCATCATGAATGATTTACAGGGCAAGGAATATGACGTTTTAGTAATCGGAGGCGGTATTACTGGTGTGGGGATTGCACTTGATGCCATTACGCGCGGATTGTCGGTCGCATTAGTTGAGATGCAGGATTTTGCGGCAGGTACGTCAAGCCGTTCAACAAAATTAGTACACGGCGGTTTACGCTATTTAAAACAATTTGAAATTAAAGAAGTAGCCGAGTTAGGAAAAGAGCGAGCGATCGTGTATGAAAATGGTCCGCACGTAACAACACCTGTTTGGATGTTATTGCCGTTCCATAAAGGCGGTACATTCGGTAAATTTTCTACATCTGTCGGATTACGTGTGTACGATTTCCTGGCGGGGGTAAAAAAATCAGAACGCCGCTACATGTTAAACAGTGCGCAAACATTGGAAAAAGAGCCGCTAGTAAAGCAGACCGATTTATTGGGCGGCGGTGTATATGTTGAATACCGTACGGATGATGCACGATTAACAATCGAAGTGGCAAAAACTGCGATCGAAAAAGGAGCCGTTTTAGCAAACTATACGAAAGCTTCAGGCTTTTTATATAATGATGCGAAAAAGATTATCGGCATTGAAGCGACCGATTTACTATCGAATGAAACAATTCAGATTCATGCTAAAAAAGTCGTGAACGCCGCGGGTCCATGGGTAGATGATGTACGTAGCATAGAAGGCAAAACAAGCGGCAAACACTTAATTTTATCAAAAGGTGTGCACATCGTATTTGATGAGTCGAAATTCCCGTTAAAGCAGGCGGTTTATTTTGATACACCGGATGGCCGTATGGTATTTGCAATTCCACGTAACGGGAAAACATATGTCGGTACAACGGATACGTTTTATGAAGGAGATCCGCGAAATATGGATATCGAACAATCCGACCGCGATTACATTATGAATGCCATTCACTATATGTTCCCGGACGTAAAAGTGGCGGATGCGGATATTGAATCAAGCTGGGCTGGAGTACGTCCGTTAATCCATGAAGAAGGGAAAGGACCATCTGAAATCTCCCGTCATGATGAAGTATGGGAATCTGCTTCAGGCTTAGTGACAATTGCGGGCGGTAAATTAACAGGCTATCGTAAAATGGCGGAAGCAGTTGTAAATAAAATTTCAGCGAGCCTAAAAGCGGAATTCGGTGTAGAAAGCAAGCCTTGTATTACGAAAAACATCCCGATTTCCGGTGGTGAAGTAGGCGGCTCAAAACATATCCAAACATTTATTTCGAAAAAGACAGAGCTGGGTGTGAAAGCGGGCTTAACGAAAGAAGAAGCGGCGTATTTGGCTCAGCATTACGGTTCGAATGTTGAAAAAGTATTCAGCTATTTAGAAAAAGCAGACGACACGATGCCAAAAGCTTTATTTGCACAGCTCCAATACGGTATCGAACATGAACTTGTGACGACACCTGTCGATTTCTTTGTGCGCCGTACGGGTAATATGTTCTTTAATATCGCATCGGTACTTGCCCATAAAGATGCTGTCATAGCACATATGGCTCAGCAGTTAAACTGGACAGACGCCCAATTATCGGAGTTTACAGAACTATTGAACATTGAAATTAAGCGTGCAACAACCGCAAAATAATGTAAAATAATATTGTGATATAATTTTGGCTCATCGAATGCGTGGGAAATTTGAATTAACGCACCCGATGAGCCATATTAATATAAACAGAGTTCTAAATATAGGAGGATGTTATGCCTTTTAATGATCAGAAAATTATTCCGGCTGCCCGGACAATTAAACAGTTTGATAAAGTAGTTAAAAGTGAATTCGAATATATCGTATTGCTTGAAGTGCACTTAAGTCATTTGCGCTCGCTGAAACAAGAGGCCGACCGTCATGGTAAAAAATTAATTATTCATGCGGATTTAATACATGGTCTGAAGACGGATAATTTTGCGGCGGATTATTTATGTAACGATATTCGCCCTGCAGGCATTATCTCTACCCGCTCCAATATGATTTTGAAAGCGAAATCCCGCGGTATTCTAGCGATACAGCGTGTCTTTTTGATCGATACAATCGCGCTGGAAAAAAGCTATTCACTCCTTGAACAAACGGCACCGGACTTTATTGAATTACTTCCGGGAGTCATCCCAGATATGATTAAGGAAGTGTCTATACAGACAGGGATTCCGGTTATAACGGGCGGCCTGATTCGGACGGACGAGCAAATTGAGCAGGCATTTGCTGCAGGTGCAATTGCGATTACTACCTCCAATAAAGAATTGTGGAAACGTTTTCAAAAAGTTGTTGACTAATGGATAATTTCAAACTATTATGATTACTAAGTCAATAAATACGCGGTTGAGTAAAGGAGTCCGCATGTAACATTGTTTTACGTAAATTCGTAAAACAATTTGTTACATGCGGACTTTTTTTTCTTCTAAGTATTTTATTAACGGAATATACATGAGCTAAGGAGGTTATGGAATGTCAACATTTACAGCCGAGTTAGTCGGCACGATGCTGCTAATATTATTCGGTGGCGGCGTAGTAGCAGGTGTTTCATTGCACAAATCAAAAGGTCAAGGTGGCGGTTGGGTCGTTATCACTTTTGCATGGGGCTTTGCCGTAGCAATGGCAGCTTATGCAGTAGGGGGCATTAGCGGAGCACACTTGAACCCGGCATTGACAATTGCGTTCGCAACAATTGGCAATTTTGCATGGGCGGATGTGCCATTGTTTATCGCAGCACAAATGCTTGGAGCGTTTTTAGGTGCTGTGTTAGTGTACTTTGTTTATTTACCGCATTGGAAAGGCACAAAAGACAAAGGTGCAAAACTTGGCGTATTCTCAACAACTCCTGCAGTAAAGCATATTCCTTCCAACATGATTGCTGAGATGGTCGGCACATTTGCATTAGTTTTAGGGATTTTAGCGTTAGGGACAAACGAAATAACAGCAGGATTAAATCCGTTTTTAGTCGGTATTTTAATTGTTGTCATTGGTATGGCATTGGGTGGTCCAACAGGTTATGCGATCAACCCGGCCCGTGACTTAGGTCCGCGTATTGCACATGCACTTTTACCGATTCCAGGTAAAGGAGATTCAGCTTGGTGGTATGCATGGGTACCTGTAGTTGCCCCAATTATTGGTGGTGTTTACGGAGCCGTATTCTTTAGCTTCATCTGGAATGGAGCAGATGCAACATTATTCTGGATTTTCAGCGTAATCGTAGCGGCGGTTTTCGTAGCTGCACAAATGACAGTATCGAAAGTAGAAGAGTAGAAGAGTAGGAGGATTTGAGAATGACAGAAAAATATATGATGGCGCTAGACCAAGGTACTACAAGTTCTCGTGCAATTTTATTTGATAAAAATGGAACAGTGTTTCATACAGCACAGCAGGAGTTCCCGCAATATTTCCCGGAATCTGGTTGGGTAGAGCATAACCCGGAACAAATTTGGTCTTCCGTGCTATCTTGTATTGCAACAGTATTATCAGAGAAAAATATACTTGCTAATCAAATTGCAGGAATTGGCATTACAAACCAGCGTGAAACGACAGTTGTATGGGATAAACATACAGGTCAGCCTATTTACAATGCAATCGTTTGGCAATCAAGACAAACAGCAGGAATTTGCGAAGATTTAAAAGCGCGTGGCTTGAATGATACGTTCCGTGATAAAACAGGGCTGCTCATTGATGCGTACTTCTCGGGAACAAAAGTAAAGTGGATTTTAGACAATGTAGAAGGCGCTCGTGAAAAAGCGGAAAATGGGGATCTCTTATTCGGTACGATCGATACATGGATTATTTGGAAATTAACGAACGGTAAAGTGCATGTAACCGATTATTCAAACGCATCCCGAACATTAATGTTCAATATTTATGATTTGAAATGGGATGAAGAGCTACTTGATATTTTAACAGTTCCGGCTTCGATGCTTCCGGAAGTTCGTCCTTCTTCTGAAGTATACGGTCATACAGATGCAGATAATCTTTTCGGTCAGGAAATTCCAATCGCAGGTATTGCGGGCGACCAACAAGCAGCATTATTCGGGCAAGCTTGCTTCGAGCAAGGAATGGTGAAAAATACATATGGCACTGGTTGCTTTATGTTAATGAACACAGGTGAAAAAGCGGTGAAATCTGATCATGGTTTATTAACAACAATCGCATGGGGCTTGGACGGCAAAGTAACGTATGCGCTGGAAGGTAGTATCTTCGTAGCGGGCTCTGCTATCCAGTGGCTGCGTGACGGCTTACGCATGTTCCGTAAAGCGGAAGAAAGTGAAGCCTATGCAGCACGTGTAACATCTTCAGAAGGCGTATATGTGGTACCGGCATTTGTTGGGTTAGGTACACCTTATTGGGATTCGGATGTGCGTGGTGCAGTATTCGGTTTAACGCGCGGTACAGAAAAAGAGCATTTTGTGCGTGCGACACTTGAGTCACTTGCCTATCAAACACGCGATGTATTAGGTGCAATGGAAGCGGATTCAGGAATTCCGTTAAGCACATTACGTGTTGACGGCGGCGCAGTGAAAAATAATTTCCTAATGCAATTCCAGTCAGACCTATTAAATGTGCCGGTAGATCGCCCGGTTGTAAATGAAACAACGGCTTTAGGCGCAGCGTACTTGGCTGGTTTAGCAGTAGGCTATTGGGAGACATTGGATGACATCTCAAACTACTGGAATTTAGATCATAAATTCGAGCCGGAGATGGGCGAAGAAGAGCGCGAATCTTTATATACTGGCTGGGGCAAAGCGGTTAAGGCAGCACAGGCTTTTAAATAGTTGGGTAAGCTATTCGTTTGAACATCGCTTGCTACCCAATGCAACATGAACTTTTTAAATGAATAATCAGTATAACTGTATGACGAGCGATTTAGCTGGTTATACAGTTTTTTTATTGTATAAAACCTATTAGGTATTTATCAAAATAATTTGTTTGAAAAATGAAACTAATTTCCATTTTTTCCGTCAGTACAGCAAATTACGAAAAAAATAAGGTTTGGAAATTGCTCGCTGCCGAAATGGGCAGAAACAGTCGGGTGACTAGATGAAGCGAGTGAACCGCTATAAATCAGGGAAATGAATAATAAAATTTAGGAAACGAAAGGGAGCGAGAGGATGAGGAAACGAGTAACGGCCATGTTAACGGTACTATTTTTAGCATGTAGCCTGTCTTTAGCCGGTACATTTGCCGCCACAACAAAGCAGTTTTCAGATGTACCGCCGTCAAAATACTTTGCCGGAGCTGTTTATGAATTGACGGAACGCAACATTATTGGAGGATATCCGGACGGGACGTTTAAACCCGGCAACACGATTACGAGAGGACAGGCAGCGGCCATCATTACGAAAATGATCAAATTGGACACTTCAAACGTATTGGACCCGGGATTTGAGGATGTCACCACTTCAAACGGCTACTATAAAGCGATTGCAGCAATGGCTGAACATGGGATAATCAGCGGATACGGGGATGGACGATACGGACCGAATGATCCGATCAAGCGGGGACAGATGGCTTCAATACTTGTCAAAGCGTTCGATTTGCCACGCTATAATATCTCGGCACATGATATGGCCAACCCATTCAAAGATGTTATACCATATTACTATTTAACATCACATGCCGATAATATTTTAATACTTTATAAATTCGGCATTGTTGGAGGGACGTCCTCTGATAAATTCAGCCCGAATGCTTTCATCACAAGGGGTCAAGCAGCAAAAATGCTGAAAGCGACGGAAGACTTGAAACCGCCAATGATGACAATAGGGCCAGCTGAAATGGATTTGGAAGAGATCGAATGGATAGAAGATGAGAAAATTGATTCTGCCGTATATCACGGAATATTGGTGAAAGGAAAAGTACTGTTTTCGGGCGAAACTGAAGATAAAATTCAGATAGTACCGTTCAAAGAAGGTACCGGTACCTTGATTGTACGGGGATTGAAGGAAAACAAGACGGTCAATAAAAAATATTATGTTCATATAAAAGAAGAGAACGGCGAATTGAAACCGACGCTGGAGGAAAAAGAGACTTTCCATGCTACTGAAGCAGAGTTAGCAGTTTTAGATGAATCACGAAATCGAACAAGTCAGGATGTCGAAAAAATTACTCTTTACACAATGGATGGACATCATGTGTCTTCAAGTCTAAAGTTCGAACATTGCCAATACGGCTATTCGGTTTGCTTCGATATTAAACAGCAAGGTCAGTATATTGCAACGGTTTATTTTAAAGATGGTGAAGAAGCGAGGTATGGAATCGAAGCTGCACCGAATCAAGCCAGTTTCAATTATGAGATTCGAGTTATCGAAGAACAGACTTCTGATCAAGTCGATATGGGGGCCAAATACAATATAGGCAAACATACAATCCGAACAAAAGATGCGGAGCAAATAGTTACAGTTACTAGAGACCCGGGAACAAATGTGTTTCGAGCGACTGCGTCCGGACAGCAGGAAGGGATCGTCGATATTGATTTCGAGCATAAAATAACGGAAAAATCCTGTGATGGTACTGACTGTTATACAATTGTCTGGCTAGGATTATATGTAAAGGTTGAGCGAATCGGATCCATTGTGAATGTAAGTATCTTCAAGTCGATGGAACCGGATCATTAGAAATCCAGTGAACAGAGGCTGGGACATAAGTAGAATAACCGTTAAATAAGAGAAAAGACATTATTAAAAAACAGATATTTGAAAAATTGATTGGAATGCAGGGCGACTCCTGCGGGAATAGCGTGACGCCTGAGACTACAGGCTCAGGCCACGCCCGCGGAAAGCGTCCCGGAATGGAAATCAATTTTAACGCTCAGCAAAAAAACACTATTTTTCTCTGTAAGAAAAATAGTATTTTTGGGTTATGTCCTGGCCCCTTTTTATGAATTCAGTGTTTTGCAGAGGATACTTACAAGCGGATTGTCATAATTGTAATATTTGTTATGGGTTTGCAAAAGAAGCGCCATTCATTCCCTAATGATTTTACAGTCTTTCTCTAGTAATCTTGTTATAGACATCTAGAAAGGATTGAATCACTCATGTTGAAAAAAAGTATCGTATTGATCTTTGGTATGTTGCTATTTGCTCTACCAGCATCTGCATCTGCAGCTACATATACAGTAAAAAGCGGGGACACACTTTGGAAGATTGCCTCCAAAAATCAAATCGGGCTAAGCGAATTAATTGCTTTAAACCCTACATTAAAAAATCCGGATATGATTTATGTCGGAGATAAAATTACTATTTCAGAAAATCAACAGCAGGCAGTAGAAGAGCAAGTCGTAAGCCTGGTAAACAAAGAACGTGCACAGCAAGGTTTAGCACCGCTTAAAATCGATTGGGAACTAGCGCGTGTAGCGAAGTATAAATCACAGGATATGCACGACAAAAATTATTTCAGCCATACAAGCCCGACTTACGGCTCACCATTTGATATGATGAAAAAATTCAATATCAGCTATACAGCAGCAGGTGAAAATATTGCAAAAGGTCAAAAAACAGCGGCGCAAGTTATGGATGCATGGATGAATAGTTCAGGTCACCGAGCAAACATTATGGATGCGAAATTTACGCATATAGGTGTAGGCTACGTTGAAGATGGTCACTACTGGACTCAAATGTTTATCAAAAAATAAATAATTAATTAAACATAATAATTCTGATTACGTTCTATTTTAAAATCAACAAAAAACGAGTGCGATTCTGTAAAAAGAATCAGCGCTCGTTTTCCTTTTTTGAGAAAATTATATTCGTATCAATCGCGTAAAAATTCATTTTCACTTTTTTAGGTAACATGTCATAACATTGTAAATTACTAATGCATTCCTAGGTTAAAATAAGTAATATAATAATGAATAATATAGTGAATTAGAAATATTGCGAAATAATAGGTGAATATATGAGTTTTAATATGAAAGAAATATCAAATATTAGAGATGAAATTAGCGATTTCTTCACTACTTCTTTTGATACAAAAAAAATTAGGGAATCTAACATTGTCTATAAAATGCTCGATGATATTTTAAATGCTATGAATGAAACAACAAATATTACGATTACAAATTATGACGGCACAATAATTTATGTAAATAATAATTTCTGCCTACTATCAAAATTTAAGAAAAAAGAAATTATTGGACAAAATCATAGAGTTGTTAATTCCGGATTTCACTCTAAAGAGTTTTTCATGCAACTGTGGCAAACCATCAAAAGCGGGAATACTTGGCGTGGTGAAATTCAAAATAGAGCCAAGGATGGCACTGTTTTCTGGGTGTTTGAAATCATTGTGCCGATTCTTGATGAACAAGGACAGCCGTATTATTTCATTAGTTTCCAAACGGATATTACTGAAAATAAACAGATGGAAACCCAGTTTAAACTGAATTTTATACGGACATTTCAAAATCTGCAAAATGGTATTTTCAAAGTGCGAAAAGAGCAGGACGGTACATTGAAATATACCATGTCTGAAGGAAAACTGATGGATGAAATCGGAGCGAGTGCCGAAATGATTTTATCCAAATCACCTTTTGATGTATTTGAACAAGACATTGCCAAATTGAAACAGAAAATGTATACAAAAGCGCTCAAAGGCAAGAAAGTACAGTATGAGATAGAGTTGGGCGGCAAACTTATTTTTGTCGATATCGAGCCTGTCCGCCAGAATGGGGAAGTAACAGAAATCGTTGGAACGGTTCATGATTTTTCACAGTTTAGAGAAGTTCAGAAGCAATTGAAAGTAAATGAAGAACGGTACCAGTCATTAATAAACTACAGTCATGAATATATTACGATGCTGGATATAGAAGGTACCATTTTACATATGAATGCAAATACATTGAAACTACTCGGTATAGATGAAACAATGTTTGGGAAAACGAATATAATTGATATTACCGTTGAGGAAGAACGCCCTGTAATTGCAGCTTACTTAGAAAAGGTATTACAAGGAGAGGTTCAATTTTTTGAGTTTGAAGTAAAGAATAACCGCCAGCGAAGATTTTTAAATGTAACATTAGTTCCAATGATTATTGATAATGAAATAGACGTTATCTATTCAATCGGAAAAGATATTACAGATGAAAAACTGGTGCAGGAACGCAATGCATTTTTAGCACATCATGATGAATTGACAGGTTTACCTAATCGTCGGTGGATGGAACAAAAAATTCAGGAATCGCTAAAACTTGCGGAAGAAAATGAAAAAAAGATGGCGATCTTATCCTTGGATTTGGATCGGTTTAAATCGATTAATGATACATTAGGGCATGCTGTAGGCGATGAATTATTACAGCAAATTGCAGTTAGATTGAACACCAATCCTTTTAAAGACAAGTTTCATGTAGCTCGCATGGGCGGCGATGAATTAATGCTTCTTTGCCCGACTGTCGAAACGAATGATGAAGTAATCGAAATTGCGCAAAACATATTAGAAAGTTTAAAAAATCCCTTCTATGTGCAAGGTTCGGAATTGCTTTTAACAGCAAGTATCGGAATTGATTTTTATCCATCGAATGATGCCAATGTAACGGAACTGATGAAAAGAGTGGATGTGGCGCTCTATAAGGCGAAAGAGTTTGGTCGGAATATGTATCAAATTTATGATTCTTCGATGAACCAGGAAAATTACCAGTCGTTCGTGATGGAGCGGGATTTAAGAAAAGCAATTATGAATGATGAACTAGTTGCCTACCTACAACCGAGAGTAGACGCATTAACCGGGAAAATTGTGAGTGCAGAAGCGCTTGTACGATGGGATCGTCCGGAACATGGATTAATTTCGCCGGGACTTTTTATTCCGATTGCTGAAGAAACGGGATTAATAATCGCAATCGGAAAATGGATGAAGAAAAGGGTTTGTGAACAGCTGGTTGCATGGAGAAATGCCGGGCTGCCGCTTATTCCGATAAGTGTAAATATTAGTTCCAAACGATTTTTACAGCAAGGGTTTGCTGAAGAAATCAGTGGATTGTTAAAAAGATATGAGTTAGAAGGCAAATGGTTAGAAATCGAAATTACCGAAAACTCGATTATGCTTAACGAAGAAACTGTCCAGAAAACACTGTTGGATTTAAAAGAGATGGGCGTAAAAATTTATATCGATGACTTTGGAACGGGTTATTCATCATTTAACTACTTGAAGTTATTTAAAATAGATGGCGTAAAAATAGATCAGTCATTTATCCGGGATATTTCCCATAAACCAGAAAACGCCACAATTACATCCGCCATGATAAAGATGGCGCAGCTACTAAAGCTGGAAGTGATCGCAGAAGGTGTCGAAACAAAAGAAGAATTGGATTTTCTATTAGGGGAAAATTGCCGGTATATTCAAGGCTATTACTTTGGCAAACCATGCCCGATTGAGGAGTTTGAGCATTCCTTTTTAAACTGAATTCATCAATTAAATTACCTGTTAATATGTTACGTTCTAAAGAAAGTCCAATGAATTAAAAATTGCTGCAAAATCCTTAGTATAAGGGTTTGCAGCACTTTTTTTGAGTCGTTTTCTACCCCAACATTGATATCCATGACATGTGCAGAATAAAGATCCCGGTATACAAAAACATGACGAAAGTAAGAACAACTCTCCAAACATTCGTTAACCTTGTTGGAAAATTTGATTTCCACAGTAACAAAATCGCGCCGGATAAGGCGACTTTTATTCCAAGAATTGTTAAGGGAGAAAACGCACTCATCAGTGGGTTCGCTTCTTCAATCCATTCATTACTGAGTCCCCAAGCTGTACAAATCCCATCAATTAGATTTAAAAATAAAATTGCCAACAACATTCGTTTAATATTGAACAAGTTTTTCATTACTACCACTCATCGCTCGAATACAAGCTCACCTTATCTACATTCTTCTTAATCTCTCCAGCTTTAGATAAGTTTCTACTTAAGTGACCATTTTTATACAGCTTGATCAGAAATCAATTGCGTGTGGTATTTATACAGATCGCGATATTATCAATACTTATGTATTAAATAAAATTGAAAAAATAAAAAAACTATTCAAATATATAATCTAATAGTTTTGTTAATTATCCGAAAAATGTACATAAATGAGAAAATATACACAGAATCAACCGAGAGAAAAGTAGTGCAAGTAGGCTATAATTTAAAAAAGGAAAAAAATGATAGAAATAGAAGGGGACTAATTTCGCATGAATGTAAACAGTGTAGAAGCTCACACAATCAAGGCAATGCTAGGTAGTACAATTGCAGAAAAGAAAAGTAGTCAAAAAGCAGAAATACCTGTATCCGATCAATTAGTAATGGCAGCAAATGATGTAGCATTAAGTTCAGAAATACTAGATGTTGTTAATAACACTCATTCGGTAGAAGGACATTTACAAAAATGGCGGGGTACTGCTCGATAATACATATGTTTAAATTTAATTTCCCTGCATTAAAATAACTACATACTAAAAGGGGCCGGGACATAAGTAGAATAACCGTTAAATAAGAGGAAAGACATTGTTAAAAAACGGATATTTGAAAAATTGATTGGAATGCAGGGCGAGTGTAGCTGACGGCTACGCCTTTCGCTACAAGCAAAGCTTCCTGCGGGAATAGCGTGACGCCTGAGACTACAGGCTCAGGCCACGCCCGCGGAAAGCGTCCCGGAATGGAAATCAATTTTAACGTTCAGCAAAAAAATACTATTTTTCTCTGAGAGAAAAATAGTATTTTTGGTTTATGGCCCGGCCCCTTTTAAATAGAAAATAAGTTATGCACCACAAAAGTATGGCAGCTATACGAAATTACAGCTCACCATTTTAACTCTCCCAGTGTAATTAAGGATTCAATTAATAATAATAAATACGAAGCAGTTGAAAATTCTTTTAAATTTTTTGCTGTTATATCTTCTATTTTCCGGATCCGGTACTGAAGTCCGCCCATTGATAATGATAGATCCTGCATTGTTTTTTCAAGGTGTTTCCCATTGATTAGATATCTATAAAGGGTATACAGAAGTTCTTCATTGTCTTTTTTTAATAAACCCTTAAGTTCCTCCATAGCTATTTGTTTAATGGTATCGAGATCTGTATTACTTAAAAAGTTCCCCAATATACCGATTTCATCATACGTAATGATCGTTTTATTTCGCGGCAAATTAACAGCATGGTTGGCTTGTTTCACATAATGAGGGAGGTTAGTTAATGATAAAGATTGTATGCTGATGCCTATTTTATAGTGTAGATCCGGATTGTTTTTCTGAATTTGGGCAACAACCTTTTGTAACTCTTTAGTTAGTAAATCCATTGGTTTTCCATTGTAAATCAGCACTACAATATCATTTTGCAGAAGCGTAAGTAATGCATCAATATAAAATAATTTAAATGCCTGGGAGAGCTGTAGCAATTGATCATACGAATCACTTAGTAAATACTGATTTTTTGTATCAACAATTTTTATTTTCAGGATATAATAGGGTCCTTCAATATTGTTCGAAATATAATTAAGATGAGAAGGAAATTCATTAAGGGAAGCATGTTGCTGATTAATTAATTGATCCAGGACGGATATTTTCAGCCGTTCTGTCGTTTCGAAACTAATTTTTTCTTTCATGAAGCAAAGAGTCGCTACGGAAGCTAGCCGTTCTAAAAATAAATAATCATTATCATCGACTGCCTGATCTTTATTATAAATAAAAGAACAAGTAGCAAATTTTTTATGGTCTAAGTTGATAGGGGTCGACATTTCATAAAAAGTACCGATTTTTTCATACATTGTTTCATTGTGCCTGTTAAGGGTTGTTCTATTTTTGGAAGATGTATTTATTTTTGCGTATTCCTCTTCTGTAATGCCTCTGACAGCCACGATTTTGTTGTGAATGTTTTTTATAATGATGGGGATATTGAGCAGGTCATATGCTGTTGACAATACATGATTTAAACTATCTTCTTTCACAACACAATCTGATAGCTGACTGTGATAAGTTAACACTTTATTTAACGTTCTTTTTTGATTAAGCAGATTATCATAAGTTAATGAAAGCTCCTCAAAAATTGTAGGATTTTGTTTGAATATATCATTATCCGGCTGTTTTTCTATCCAGAATCGTTTCGAATTGATTTCGAAGCTGCAATCAGGATAGCCCATCGTTTGACATTTTGTTTCGATTACATAAATCTCTTCATTGTAAATCGTTGATAAATAGCCACTGGCAAATCCACTGAGCGTATAACAAGCACATTGTGAAGATAGCCCAAAATGTTCGAGATGCAATTTTGCTTCAAATGAATCGAACCATTTGCCGTATACCTCCTCAAATGCCAATGTGCCGTCAGTTAACTTCGTAATTCTACCAAGTGCCTCAATCCCGGATACTTGACCAAGATTCCGGTGGACTTCAGAAGAAAGGTTTATTAAATCTTCGACAGATGAATAGTTGCGCATTAATTCTTCCGCTTTGGAAACACCCAAATCTCTTCCAAAATGAAATAAAAAGGAATTTGCCCTTTTTACACCTATATTTTCGATTAAAGCCTTTCTCATTAACCCAAATCCTTGTGATGTAATAATCAAATCAGTTGATATATTTGATGTGTTGACGACCAATCTCATTCTCCCCCTCTTTATTACAAAACATCGTTAGTTATATTTTAAAGGATGAATGAAATAGTACAATGAAAATTATCAGAAAATTTAAAAATAAAAATGAAAAATACTCTTAAACTCGATAAAAAAATTCGTTAATCTAGAGTTAATAACGTGACGGCGTTAAAAAATTTTAGGGGGTTATGAAAGATGGGCAGTTATGAAACGAAAAAAGTAAATACGGGTAGTTTTAATAGTTTTTATTGTGAAGGTGGGGTCGGGAATAGTGAGACGATTATATTCTTACATGGCTCAGGTCCAGGCGCTAATTCCGAGTCAAACTGGAGTCGTGTACTGAATAAGTTAAGTGAAACGTTTCATGTAATTGCACCCGACATGATCGGGTTCGGTAAAACAGATTTACCGGAAGACACGAAGATCACATTTTGGGAATGGACTACTGCTCGCGTAAGACAAATACTTGAAATTATGGACTATAACAATATTGAAAAGGCTCACTTAGTAGGGAATTCAATGGGTGGGGTCGTTTCATTAAATGCGCTGATGTATGATGAAAGCCGTTTTGATAAAGTCGTTTTAATGGGAAGCGGTGGCGGTGCTCCGAATAGTGGACCAACACCGGAAATTGTTCGTATGACACAATTCTTTAGAGATCCGACAATTCAGGCGTTCAGAAATTTAATTACTTGGTTTATGTATGATGAGTCCGTTGTTGGCGACCAATTGGAGGAAATTGTGAAAATGCGTTATGAAAATATTATGCAGCCGGAAACACGTGAACTATATCCTACTTTGTTCGCGACATTACCGCATGAGTTAACGATTCCACCAAGTGCACTGCGCCGCATCAAACAGCAAGTTTTATTAATTCATGGTTACGAAGATCGATTTGTACCACACAGCTCGAGCCTATCGGTGCTTGAACATATTCCAAATGCCGAACTTGTCTTATTAAAACAATGTGGTCATTGGGTACAAATTGAAAAGTACGACCGTTTCATCCAGTTAGTTAATCAATTCTTTAGTCAAGCTTCAGAAGTACAATTAACTAAATAAGAGGTGAATTGATGAGGAAAAATTCATGGTTTATTTATGTCGTCCTGTTGCTTGGGATATTTGTTGCACTGGAAGCAAACGCTTTTAGTACGCCAGCAGTACCCTATATTAGTGCTGATTTTGGAATTAGTGTTGCAAATAGCGGCGTGTTAACATTGTTGGCGAGTGCTGCTGCAATTGCTTTGTCACCATTATTTGGACGTTTGGGCGATCAAATAGGGAGAAAGAAAGTAATCGTTGCAGGTCTGATCATTTTTATCCTGGCACAATCTCTTAAAGTGTTCACACCACACGTATCGTTTTATCTTGTAGGGGCTTTATTTCAAGGTGTTGGTTATGCATTAATTTTCCCGAATGTTTTTGCCTATATTCCTGAGTTGTTTCCAACAGAAAAAAGAGGTAAGGCTATCGGTTTATTCATGCTATTTTCATATATTGCAACCGGCACAGGGGGCGCAATTTCAGGAGCATTAATCGAAACATGGGGCTGGAGATCGGTATATGCTGTAAGCGCATTCTTATCACTGATCGGATTAATTCTCATAAGTATATTTGTACCGAAGAGTGAAAGAGGTAAAAAATCAGAGCTTGATTATAAAGGTGTAACGATCTTTATGACGGCCATTACACTGCTTGTTGGCCTTCCTTTAATTTATACGAATTTTGGGGTGAGTTGGCTAATTGGAGGAGCTGTCGCATTTGTAATTATGCTTATGGTGTTCCTGCAAATGCAAAAGAAAGAGAAAAATCCGACAGTCGATCTGAAATTGCTCAAAATGAAGGGCGTCTATATTCCATCAATTTTAATTGCAGTACAGAATTTTATGATGTTAAGCATATTAATGTCGTTAACATTCTTAGCGGCAGATAACCCGAATGTTTCTGCACTGCAGGTAGGGATGATTACAACTGTATTATTTACAACAGCTATGGTAATTTCCCCGCTCATTGGTTACTTATTGGATCGCTTTAATCCAATATACCTAGTTTATCTATCTATTATATCTGGATTTGTCGGCATTGTTTTATATCTGCGTGTGGATATGACATCTTCATTAATGACAATTTTAGTAGTCATGGCTTTTGTAGGTATCTGTTCAAGCCTATTAAATGCTTCGTTAATGAAAATTGTTATTAACTATACACCGGAAGATAAAAAAGGTGTTAGTACAGGTACATTCACATTATTTAAAGATTTAGGATTGCCAATCGGTTCAACGTTAGGATTAACAATCTACGGGTTATCAACTTCCCGCGGATTCGATAGTGCTATTACGGAATCTGCAGCGGATTTAGGGTTGAATGCTGAGCAAACGATGCAGTTAATCGAAGCAAAAACTACAGGTGAGATTCCGACGGCGTTAGATTCTATTTTAGGACAGGCAAATGTCCAATTCGCTGAGCTGCTTTCAACAGCGAACATGGAAAGTGTAGCTGCCGGTATTCAAACATTAGGCATTATTAACCTCGCATTATTTATTGTTATTGCATTAATAAGTCTTGGTTTATTGAAACTAAAACCAATGTCGGTTGAAGTACCGGAATTAAATGTTCAGCAAAACACGGTTTTGGAAGAAGTATAGTAACTTTTGAAAGCGCTATCAATTGATCGGTAAAAATATAAATTAACGGGAGGAATTCGATGAAATTCAACTATGCACCAGAAATTGCAAAGCTAGGCCATGTAGCTTTAGTGTCTACAGATTTAGAGAAGTCATTATGGTTTTTTAAAGATATTGTAGGTTTAGAAGAAACTGTTGAAGTGGATGGAGTTCATTACTTAAGAGCTTGGGGTGATTTCGAACACCATACGTTATCCATTACAGCTGGCGAGGAATCTCGTATAGATCATATTGGATGGAAGGCAAAAAGAAAAGAAGATGTAAATAACTTCGCGATTCTTTTAAGAGAAGCGGGGGTCGAGGTAGAAGAAGTGGCTGCGGGAACGGAAACAGGACAAGGTGATGCCATCCGTTTTCAACTTCCAAGCGGACACAATTTCGAAATTTACTTCGAGATGGAGAAGCCGGAGCCAGAGTTACATCGAAAAGCCGTGCTGAAAAATCAAACATATAAAGCTTGGGCACGAGGCATTTCTCCACGTCGTATCGACCATGTAAACTTAGCTACGTCGATGGACTCGAAAATTGTAACAGATTTCCTGGCAGAAAAACTTGGATTTAAAATGCGCGAGTATCTGGTATCACCGGAAGATAAGCAAATTTCAGGCTGGATGAGTGTCACACCTTTAGTCCATGATGTTGCTGTTATGTCAACACCTGGAGCAAAAACACCACATGAACTGCATCACTTATCCTATTGGCTGGATAACTCACAAGATGTTTTACGTGCGGCAGATATATTGTGTGAGCATGAAATTAAATTTGTTGGGCCTGGTAAACACGGTATTTCCCAAGCAATGTATATTTATGTAAAAGATCCGGGGAGCGGTGTACGTCTGGAAATATTCTCTAATGGTTATCTGATTTTCGAGCCGGATTGGGAGCCGGTTAAATGGTCATTTGATGAAATGGCAGTTGGCTTCACATATTGGGGAGAACAGTCAGGTTTATCAAATCCAAAAGATGATGAATCTACATTGACGGCCGGTCGTTTATTAACAAGTGTGGAATAAGTGAATACTCCTATACTATTTTTAACTATCAATAATGCAGGCATATCAAGTTGAAATTCAGATATCTCCTCTTGTAATTTGAAAAAGTAAATTTAGAGAGAAGGTTAAGGATTTCAATTAAAATTGAGCAAAGGAGTAATGAATATGAAGGTAGAAATTCAAAGTAAGGATATTCGTCAAACTTTAATTGAAAGTGCTAGAAAAATAGGGGAAGCGGCTGAAGCCGAGGCACTGCAAGCGGATTGTAACGCCACGATTTCGGAGACTGTTGTTAATCTGATTCGTGAAGAAGGAATAGCCAAGTTAATTTTACCGAAACGTTATGGCGGTCCTCAAATTGATTTCACGACTTTTGCGGATATGGTGAAGGAAGTTGGATACTATAATTTATCGGCTGCATGGATTACTTATTTCTTTTCGTTACACAATGCATGGGTTGCGTATTTACCTGAACATCGTCAAAAAGAAATTATACAGTCCGGTGGCTTACTGGCAGATATATTTGCCCCGATCGGTCATATCGAAAAAGTGGAGGGCGGATATCTCGTTAGCGGGAAATATAATTTCGTAAGTGGCATTAAATATGCGGGTTGGGTTGGCGTCGGAGCTTTATTGCAAAAAGAGGGCTCGACCGAAAAAACAATGGCCGGCTTTGTAGTAAATACAAAGGATGTCCAAATTATTGAAAACTGGGATTCAATGGGCTTAAGAGGTTCCGGCAGTCATACGATTATTGTCGACAAGGTTTTTGTACCGGATGATTTAGTCATTGATTTACAGGAGCTGGGTCATAAACGTGAACCGGATTTTGAAGATTATGATGAAGATTATTTATATTATAACGCACCGTTCCATCCGGCATTCTTCGTTGGATTCCCGGCGATGTCTATCGGTGCCGCAGAACGTGCTTTGGATGAGTTTAAAAAAGCTTCACAAGGCCGTGTCAGAATGTCGGGGGAAAATGAAGGTGCAAGTCCGCGAAGCCAACGAGTTTTAGCGACTCTAATGGTTAAGATGCATGCTGCAAAAAGCTTGATGAAAACGTACATTGAGATGCTTGAATCAGACACATATGTGCATCCAAGCGAGTTTAAAGCGATCCGTGCAGAAATTATTCAAATTTGTATTGATATCGCCGTTAAATGTACCTTGACATTAGGTGCCTTTGCCCTAATTAAAGGACACCCGGTAGAAATGATTACACGTGACTTAATTGCGATCGGGACACATGTTACATCACTGTATGAAGATGCTATTGATATATATGGTAAACATTTATTTGATTATCCAACTAGAGTGTTAGGATAGCCACAAAGCATCAATCATTTCCACGATATCGATAAAAAATGCGCCAGGAAGTAAGTTGTAGATATACTCATTGAAGCTTTCTGAGTATGTTTACAACTTATCTGTTTTTCTATTTTGCCAATAAGGAATGATGCTATGACGAATAGTAATTATAAACCGATTCTTTACTTACTAATGTTTAATATGTTTATTACGATGGGCGGCATCGGTATGATTGTTCCGGTAATGCCCGCTTATTTAGAAGTATTTGGCGCCCGGGGTCAGATTTATGGTTTTTTAATCGCCACTTTTTCTTTGTCGCAGTTTATTTTTTCGCCGATTATTGGAAATTATTCAGATCGCTATAGTCGCAAAAATATTATTATTACAGGGCTCATTATTTACGGCATAGCACAAGTATTATTTGGTTATACGGATGACCTATGGGTTTTATTTGTTTCACGGTTTATGAGCGGAATCGGTGCGGCTTTCATCATGCCGACGATTTTAGCCTATGTGGGCGATATAACACCGCTGGAAGATCGAGGAAAAGGCATGAGCCTGGTTGGTGCTGCAATCAGTTTAGGCTTTACAATAGGACCGGGCATCGGTGGTGGCTTAGCGGAAATCAATCTGGATTTACCGTTTTATTTTGCTGGGATGATTGCATTTATGACAGCAATTGTAACCTTTTACATGCTGCCGCAGCAAAAGGAAAGAGCTGCATCTCTAACACAAAGCCCGCGTGATAATATATTTAAACAACTAATACTTTCAGTGAAACTGCCGTATTTTGTGTTTTTGGTTGTTGTATTCACATTTAGTTTTGGGATTGCTAACATTCAAGCGACAATGTCCCTTTTCTTAAATGACAAATTTAATTATTCACCGTTTTTAATTTCGACGATTCTAGTCGTAAGTGGGGTAGCTGGTGTAATTATTCAGTTGTTTATTATCAATAAGCTGTTTGCACGTTTTGGAGAAGTCAAAATTATTATGGTTAATTTAATGTTAGCTGCAGTGACGTTATACTTATTGATCTATGTAAGCGGATATTTCGTCATTTTAACGGTTGCGAGCTTAAATGCGATTGCTGCTACGTTGATTCGTCCAGCAGTGAACACCATTATTAGTAAAATGGCAGGAGATGGCCAAGGATTTGCTGCAGGGGTAAATAATGCTTATATGAGTTTAGGAAATATGATTGGGCCAATATGTGCAGGTGTTTTATATGATTGGAAAATGGAGGCACCGTATATCTTTGGAACGTTCATTTTATTAAGCTGTTTTGCACTGACTTTTATTTGGTCGTTAAAAAAATCAAATACAACAGATGCAACAGAGCCGGCCGTGGACTCTCTCTAAAATAATTGAGAAATATTAAAAGATCCAACGTAATTATGAACGCCCGATTGAAAAAGAAGCAAGCGTTACCTGCAAATGAGCAATGCGATGTTTGTCGGCACTGACGCTATCAGCTTAAATTCCAATCCCGAACAGGCGTTTACATATGCATAATTTTCAGAGTCAGTAGCAGAGGACGATACAGGTTTTATTAATGCCAACTACGAAATGGAAGTAGTGAATGAAAGAATGCTGAAAAAGAATTAATTGTTTGAACGAGAAAAATATCGGGCAACTAATGAGTAACGTTATAAATTCAAACATAAAGGAGCATTCACTATGGCACAAACTTCGTACAATAATTTATCGACAACAACTGAAAATGACAATAATGGGAAGCTTTTAAGAGGTATGGTAATTGGGGCAGTTATTGGTGGCGCGCTTTCTTTGCTGGATTCAAATACAAGAAATAAAGTAACGGAATCAACAAAAAGTATGAAAGATTCGACAATGGATATGTACAGCCAAGTTAAAAACAATCCTTCAGAAGTAAAGGATGACCTGCAGGAACGATTGAAATCAGCATCGTCAGTATTAAAAGAAGCAATCAGCGATGCTCAAAATCTATATGAAAAAGTAAACAAAAATATTATTCAACCAGTTACTATGGTAACTGAAGAATCAAGTGAAATTCTTTCACAAGCAAAAGATGCGACAACGGATTTAAAAGATATCGGCGGGAAAGTAAAAGAAGCAGGCGAAGAAGTGAAGGGTGGGAGTAACGGGCAAAGCCAAGGTGCCTAGCTTCCGTGAAATTTTAAATGATTAACGTAAAATCAATTTAGATGTTGAATTCATTTAGTAGAAAATCGAAAGCATACTCAAAATAAAAATCTCGCATTTTTAGAATTCTAAAAATGCGAGATTTTATAGTTAGCAAAAGTCTGAATCCTTTATTTCTCTGTTAAAAATACCGGATTTGCAAAAGCTTTATGCTTAAAGATTTGATAAATATAAATGAAAGAAACTAGGACTGTAAAGCTTAAACCAATGACGACACCTGTTTCATAAGCAAGCGCAAATCCTTCTGGCGCTACCATTAAGTATACAAATACTACAGAGGTCATGAATAAGGCTGGTAAACCTGCAAGCCAGTGGAACTTGCCTGATTTCAATAAATACGATGTTGCAACCCAAAGCATAACTGTTGCAACCATTTGATTCGTCATCCCTACATAACGCCATAAGAATTGATAATCAATTGTTGATAGGAAAAATGCGGGTGCTGCAACCGCAACTGTTGCTAAAATTGGTGTTGTACTATTTTTTGAAAAACGAGAGCCTAAAAAGTCTAACACAATCATGCGTGCTGAACGTAATGAAGTATCACCTGTCGTAATGGGTAAAATTACAATCCCTAATATCGCTAAAATACTACCAAATGTACCAAGTAATGCAATTGAAATTTCGTCTACTACACCACCTGCACCAATTTCGGAGATTTTTGGTAATAATCCTTCTGTACCGCCATAGAAACTCATACCAGCCGCACACCAAATTAATGCAATGACACCTTCACCAATCATGGCACCGAAGAAGACTTTACGACCTTCCGATTCTTTCTTGATTGTTCTTGAAACTATCGGGCTTTGTGTAGAGTGGAAGCCAGAGATTGCGCCACAAGAAATCGTGATCATTAATAATGGCCAAACCGGTAAATCATTCGGATGCATATTACTTAAAGATACTTCAGGAATCGCAATACCTGAAGTGACGAGTGATACTAATACCGCACCGGCCATAATGATTAATACTGCACCAAATAGTGGATAAATACGACCGATAATTTGATTGATCGGTAAAATTGCTGCTAATAAGAAGTAGATGAAAATCGCAATAAGTGCTGTCATAAATGTAATTCCTAATTTTGACGAAAGAACAGCAGCAGGTCCTGCAGTAAAGGCAGCTGCTACTAAAACCATTAATACTACTGAAACGATATCAGTGAAGACACGCATTACTTTACCTAAATAACGTTGAACAAGTGCTGGGAATTGTGCGCCTCCATGACGTAATGATAACATCCCTGCAAAATAGTCATGAACGGCACCGGCAAAAATACAACCAAATACGATCCAAATCATTGCAACGGGTCCATACAGTGCACCTGCAATGGCACCGTAAATAGGTCCAAGCCCTGCGATATTTAATAATTGAATCGTCCAGCCCTTCCAGGCAGGCATGGGCATATAATCTAAATTATCAGCTTTTGTATAAGCTGGGGTCGGCGTTGCATCATTAACAATAAACACCTTTTCAATAAACTTTCCATATACGATATATCCTACAATTAATAGAGTGATAGAACCAAGAAGTGTGTACATATATCTTCCTCCAATATTTCTGATAACTCAAATTATAGTAATGGAAGACTAAGTTTGTAAACAAAGTTTTTAGAAAATTCAGTATAAATATCAATTGAAAATGTAAATATCCAAATAAAATCTAGATAAACAAACATTATGTAGTGAAAACTGTTATATAAAAATATAATAAAAATCAAATAATTTTGGAAAGAGATTTATAGATAGTCGTAATAAATTGATAAAAATGGAAATAGCCTATTGAAATTTCCAGTGAAAATGGAAAATTCGTAAATACCTTCTGAAAATGGCGGTGCATGCTTATCACATCCTCATACATCATCATTAATAGAATCAACCCCATATTTCGTGGATGTTCCATACCCTGCATGCGCAAAATTGCAGAAGAAAAGTGAAAGAAGCAGGCGAAGATGTGAAGGGTAGCAATAATGGGAATAGACAAAAATAAGAGCATTAACCCGATAAAGGTAAATGCTCTTTTCTATTGAAAGTATTTTCTATTCAGGAATGTAAGGTAATTCCAGGTCATTCGGCAAATTGATGACATGAGTTTCTGTGTAAGATTTGATGCCATCCAATCCGTATTCGCGACCTACACCTGATTGTTTCACTCCGCCAAATGGGAAACGGACATCCAGCCCTTGGATTGCGGCAGTATTGATCATCGTTGTACCTGCTTCAATGCGACGAGCCACTTTTATAGCATGTTCCTCTTCTCCCCAAACGGAACTTGTTAAACCGTAAATGCTTTCATTGTGTAATTGAATAACTTGTTCTTCATCATCATATGGAAGGATTGGTACAGTAGGGCCAAATTGTTCTTCCACTACGACACGGTCATGAACATCTGCACCTAACACGAGTGTTGGTTGCAGGAAGTAACCGTTATCCATTAATTCAGGGTTGAGGATTGTTCCTAATGGAATAATTTCAGCTCCTTTATTTTTGGCATCTTCCACTAAACTTTTTACATATTCGACTTGGTTTTTGTTATTTACTGGACCGACTGTAACATCCGGATGGAATGGGTCGCCTACTTTAATCCATTTATTTGCTGCTTCAATATATTTTTCAACAAACGCATCGTAAATGGATCGGTGGACATAGACACGTTTTGCAATCATACAAATTTGACCGGCTGTCAGGAAGTTGGCAATAACCATTCTTCGTAAAGCACGTTCATCGTTTACATCAAAGTCATTTAATACGATTGCCGCATCATTACCGCCAAGTTCCAGCGTCATTTTTTTAATCGTTTCAGATGCTGCTTTCATAATATGCTTAGCTGTGTTTGTACCACCTGTGAAGGCGATTTTCGCGACTTTCGGGTTGGATGTAAGTTCAATTCCAACTTCTGCATCCCCGTTAACTAAGTTCAGAACACCTGCAGGGAATTCATCCGCAATAATTTCGGCTACACGACTTACCGCTAAAGGAGCAAATGGGCTTGGTTTTAGCACCATTGTATTCCCTGTTAACAGTGCCGGAGCGATTTTGATTGTTGAAAGGGAAATCGGGTAATTCCATGGCGTGATCGCGGATACGACACCGATCGGGTCATGTGTGATGATTGTTCGTCCAGTTTCATGTTTGCGATCTTCGGGAGCTGTCACTTTTTTCACATTATCAACGGCAAATTCCATCCACATTAGAGAAACAGCAATTTCTCCTTGGGCATCATATAGCGCTTTCCCGTGTTCGCGTGATAATAACTCAGCGATTTCAGGCGTTGCATCTTTTAGTTTCTGAATGGCACGCTGCATTCTTGAAATACGATCTTCCACATCACTCCAAGCCCAGGTTTTAAAGGCTTCATATGCTGCGTCGATTGCCTGGATTGTTTCCTCTCTCGTATTATTTGGAGCGTACCCAACAATTTGATCTGGATGTGTTGGATTTTCACGCGTAATTTTTTTATCTGTTTGTATTTTTTCGCCATTAATAATAGCGTTAACTGTAATTGGTGCTTTATTCATATTAAACCCCTCCGAATAGTGAGATTAACTTACAATTACTATGTTATTCCTGTTTTTGTTAATCTTCAAGATAATTGCTCATACTAAAAATCAATGTAATTAATATTAAATCTGGTCATCTGTATCGAAAATTTATAAGAAAGCGTTCAGTGAACGTTATTCTTCTCCACACTTACTCTTTTTATACAGTTATAGGGTTTGAGACTTTTGCCATTGTAAAAAGTTTCAGTAACTAAGCAGCCCTTTACCAGTGGGAAGGTAAAGGGCTGCTTAGTTACTATATATTGAGGGATTGTTTTTCAATCTCCACTAAAGGGAGTTCGTATTATTTATTGTTGTTATTATTATTTTTGTTTTTCTTATTGAAGTTATTATTGTTATTGTTGTTACGGTTATTTTGATTTTGATTATTTAAATTTTCGAAATTGAAATCTTCACCGAATTCAAATTCATTATTATTGTTGTTATTGTTATTGCGCTGACGTTTAATATTAAGTTTATTATTTTCCACAGCTGTTCACCTCCTTAACAAAAGTTAGAATGGCTTAAACAGCTATGAAAAATACCCGATTCTTCGATTGAAAGTTTTTCCTTCAGATGAAACGTCCAATTTACATTCTCAGATCATGTATACAAACAAGTGTTCTTGTATAGAATAGAAATAGCGGTATATCCATCAATTAGTAAAGCGAGTGGTCTCAATGCATAAAGAATTCATGAAGCTTAGTGATGACATTCACCGGTACATTGTACTGGAATTATTTTTAAAAACACTCGAGCGGGACAGAGACTGTATTTCAGAATTAAAAATGAGGGACGTACTGGGAGAGTGGTACGATTCCAAAATTAATGAAACCTTTCTTGAATTTAAAAAGCTAAGGGACTTTTTGTATAAGAAAGGTTGTAAAATTGAAAAGCAAAAAACCGATGATTATATGACCTACTATTTTATATTGTTTAGGGGATACGATGAAACAAGAAGTTATGGCAATATCGCTTTACGCAACTGGGTGAGCGAAGAGATGAAACGTATATTGGGAATGAAGTACCTGACACCTGCAGATAGGGTATAAAAACTTTTAGCAATAATTCGTCAGGAAATCAAAATTTCTTTACTAGGCGCCCGGTATTTTCATTCAGATATCGCCACACTAATTATTTGTAAATAGAAACCCCATCCCGGTACAAGAGAATCGTATCGGGATGGGGTTGATTTGTTTAGTGCCAAATAGCGCGTATGCCTTCAGCGGTAGATTGTTGTAATGTTTGCTGCAGTTTTTCTTGTAGAGCTTCCTTCGATAAACTGTTAATCTGCTTACGCGCAGCTAAAATCGAAGGGGCACTCATTGAAAATTCATCGAGGCCAAGTGCGACAAGTAAGGGAATTGCTGCAGAGTCTCCAGCCATTTCACCGCACATGCCAACCCATTTTCCCTGTGCATGGGCACTATCAATTACAAGTTTCAAAAGCGATACAATCGCAGGGTGGAATGGTTCATATAAATGTGAAATTGTTTCATTCATTCGGTCAGCTGCTAATGTGTATTGAATTAAGTCATTTGTGCCGATTGAGAAGAAGTCCACTTCCTTAGCAAACACAGGTGATAAAATTGCAGCACTCGGAATTTCAACCATGATGCCGATTTCGAAGTCACTTACTTCAACATTTTGTCCAATTAAAGCTTCCTTTTCCTCAGCCAGCCACTGCTTAGCTTGAAGAATTTCATCGATTGACGAAATCATCGGAAACATTATTTTTAAGTTACCGTAGCTGCTCGCGCGTAGTAATGCTCGAAGCTGTGTCCGGAACAGCTCTTCGTTTGCGAAGCACAAACGAATTGCACGTAAACCTAAAAATGGATTGTCCTCTTTAGGCATATTTAAATAAGGGATCACTTTGTCGCCACCGATATCAAGTGTGCGTACTACGACTGGGCGTTCACCCATAGCAGTTAAAACATCACGATAAACTTTGAATTGTTCTTGTTCAGTAGGCGCAGTATCTCGCTCCAAGTACAAAAATTCTGTACGAAATAAGCCGACGCCTTCTGCACCCTGCTCAAGTGCTTTCTGCGCATCGTTTAAGCTCCCAATGTTCGCAGCAAGTTCGGCATGATGCCCATCTTTCGTTACGGTTTTTTCACTCAATAGAGCCTGTAAACCTAGGCGCTTCTCAATTTGTTCTTGTCTAAGCGCCTCATAATGTTCAAGTTGCTCAGTCGTTGGGTTAATGAAAAATTCACCCGTCTCACCATTCATAATCGCAATATCACCACTTTGCACTTCAGACAAAATGCCAGTAGCACCGACAATTGCTGGAATTTGCAATGAGCGTGCGAAAATGGCGGAGTGCGAAGTTTTACCACCTTTTTCCGTGATAAATCCTCTTGTGAATTCTGCATTCAATTTTGCTGTATCTGAAGGTGCTAAATCATGGGCTACTAAAATGACAGGTTCTTTATAATCCGAAAGGCTTTCCGTTGTGCCTGTAACTTTGCGCATTAATCGTTGTGAAACGTCCTTTACATCAGCTGCACGTTCCTTCATATAATCATCATCAAGTGCTAAGAAAAGCGTCATAAATTGATTTTGAACCGACTCAATCGCTTGTTTAGCACCACTACCTTCATGAATAAGTGCTTCGATCGTATCAATGTATTCTGGGTCCTGTAATACAAGTAAATGTGCACCGAAAACTTCTGCTTCAGATGTTCCTAAACGTTCAGCTGTTTGGGCTTCAAGCTGCTGTAAATCGATTTTTGAATCGGCAATTGCCTGAGTTAGTTTAGCTAACTCTTGTTCTGTTGTGCCTATTTCTGTTTGCTCAAGTATTGTTACAGGCTCAAACTTTACGATTTTTGCAATTGAAATTCCACTAGCAGCGGCAATTCCTTGTATTTTCATTAAACCAGTCCTTGCTCTTTTAAAATAGCGTCTAATTGCTGCAGAGCTACTTCTTCATCAGAACCTGTTGCTGTAATTGTAAATTCTCCACCTGCTGGCACACCAAGTGACATAACACCTAAAATTGATTTTAAGTTCACGTTTTTCTCACCGTATTGTAAGAAAATTTCAGAAGAGAAACCGGATGCTACCTTTACTAATGCACTAGCGGGACGTGCGTGTAACCCTTCTTTGCTTGTGATTGTAAATGTTTTTTGCGACATATTGAAACCCTCCATAATTGAATGAATTTGATTGTTTTGTTGTTATAACATTAACAATTTGAATGTTTGTGAATGATATGTGATTGATTTTACAGAATGTTTCGTTTAAAATCAACTTAAAACAAATAATAGCTCCATAATTTAAATTTATTATGGTGTTTAGATAGAAGGTGATTACGATTATTTTTACAGAACGTCAACAGCAAATATTAGCGTATTTGCGGCAATATGGTACGGCTACCTTACAACAACTTGTTGATTTTACAAATTCATCGGAGTCATCAATACGTCGTGACTTAACTGAGCTTGATAAGAAGCAATTCATTGATCGTTTTCACGGGGGAGCTACTTTGCGAAACCCGATGCTAGGTGAAAAAAGCTTGTTGGAGAAGTCTGTTGAATCATTAACTGAAAAGCAGCAGATTATGCAGCTAGCGGCACAGCACATTCGTTACGGTGAATGCATTTATTTAGATGCAGGTTCTACAATATTACATCTTATACCTCATATTGCGAATAAACAGGTTAAAGTAGTGACCAATGGTTTAATGCATGTGCCACTTTTGATCGAACAAAATATTGAAACCGTTATCATTGGCGGCCATGTGAAAGCGAAAACGCAAGCTATCATAGGATCTAAGGCTATTTCCCAGCTCCAGGAATATTATTTTGACCGCGCCTTTATTGGGGCTAATGGATTTTCAGAGGTGCAAGGCTATACAACAGCAGACTTAGAAGAAGCGATGCTAAAACAACTTGCGATAAAGCAGTCTAAGCAGGCGTATGTTGTTGCGGATCGCTCGAAATTTGGACTAAGTCAATTTGCAAAATTCGGCGATTTACAGGAAGCGATTTTAATTACAGCAGGATTAACAGATGCAGAATACGAGCAAATCGAAAGAAAAACGGAGGTGTTGCTCGCATGATTTATACTTGTACGTTTGCACCAGCGATTGATTACACGCCTTATGTCGATCATTTCGAAACAGGGAAATTAAATCGAACAGCTGAAGTGAATTATTTACCGGGCGGCAAGGGTATTAACGTTGCACGCGTATTAAGCAGATTTCGAACAGAAGTAACGGCATTCGGTTATGTTGGTGGTTTTACAGGTGTTTACTTAAAGCAAATTTTGCATGAGCAGAACATCAGGACCGATTTCATTGAGACAAATGAAATTACGCGTATCAATGTGAAAATTAAATCGGATGTAGAGACCGAACTTAATGGTCCTTCACCGAAAATTACAAGTGATATGTACGCGCAATTATTAGAGAAGGTAGAGCTTTTGGAAAAAAATGATTGGTTTGTCCTGTCAGGCACAGTACCAACTGGTTTTGATTTAACAGCGCTACTTAATATACTTTCTAGCAAAGGGATCCACCTTGTCGCAGATATTGCAGGTCAGGTGTTGCATGAAATCGTACCGTATCGACCGGTATTGGTGAAGCCTAATTTAGAAGAGCTTGGTGAACTTTTTGATACTACTTTATTATCGGTTGATGAAGCAATTCCTTATGCAAAGCAGCTCATTGAGTTAGGGGTACAGCATGTCATCGTATCACTTGGGGGAGACGGGGCATTATTTGTAAGTGCCCAGGAAGTATATTATGCTGCTGCGCCGAAGGGAAAGGTTGTGAATACTGTAGGTGCAGGTGATTCAGTTGTAGCAGCTACACTCGCGACGTATTGTGAAACGGGGGACTGGCAGCAGGCGTTCAGGTTTGGAGTTGCAGCAGGGAGTGCAACAGCCTTTCAACTAGATTTGTGTAAGCAGCAAGATGTCTTAGATCTAGTAAAACAGGTGATTGTTAAAAAAATTTAGGGGAGTGTTTTATGCGAATTACACAATTATTAACTGCAAGCACGATTAAATTAAACGTACAAGCAGTCTCAAAAGATCAAATTATAGAAGAATTGGCACAAGTTCTTGTAGATGCCGGCAAAGTAAGCGACAAAGCAGCATACGTTGCAGATTTACAAGCGCGCGAAGCACAAAGTTCGACAGGTATTGGAGAAGGCATAGCCATTCCACATGCAAAATCGGCAGCAGTTTCTGCACCAGCAATTGCATTTGGACGCCAATTAGCAGGTGTTGATTATGATTCATTGGATGGTCAACCAGCAAAATTGTTTTTCATGATTGCAGCAAACGAAGGTGCAAATAACGATCATTTAGAAACGTTATCAAAACTTGCAACATTTTTAATGGATCCAACTTTCAATGAAAAAATGATGACAGCTTCGACAAAAGAAGAAATTTTAGCTGCAATTGAGGAAAAGGAAGGTGTCGAGGTTCCAGAAGATGTTCCAGTAGTAGAAAATGAGCCAATAGAAACGACAACAGACAAGAGCATTTTAGCTGTAACAGCATGCCCGACAGGTATCGCACATACGTTTATGGCGGCAGAAAAGCTTCAAACAACAGCTGCACAAAAAAATGTAGCAATGAAGGTTGAGACGAATGGTTCAGGCGGTGTAAAAAATCGTCTGACAGCAGAAGAAATTGCAGATGCAGACGTAATTATCGTAGCTGCCGACACGAAAGTTGAAATGGCACGTTTTAATGGTAAAAAAGTCATTCAAACAAAAGTGGGTAAAGCAATTTACGAGGTAGATGCATTAATCGACCGTGCAATTTCCGGTGATGTGCCGGTGTATTCGCATGAAGGTGGCGGAGGCGCTTCCAATGAGCATTCAGAAGGAAATGGCGGTTTCCAATTTTATAAACACTTGATGAATGGGGTATCGAACATGCTCCCATTTGTTGTGGGTGGCGGTATTTTAATCGCACTTTCATTCTTTTGGGGCATTAACTCTTCAAATCCGGACGACCCTTCATACAATGAATTTGCAGCAATGCTTAACACAATTGGTGGCGGTAATGCATTCTACTTAATGGTTCCAGTCTTAGCAGGATTTATCGCAATGAGTATTGCTGATCGTCCAGGTTTTGCACCAGGTATGGTTGGTGGATTATTGGCCATTACAGTGACAAATGATGCAGGTGCTAACTCCGGCTTTATAGGTGGTTTACTTGCCGGTTTCTTAGCAGGTTATATTGTATTAGGTCTCAAAACAGTATTCGAAAAATTACCTGCACAGCTTGAAGGGTTAAAACCAGTTTTATTCCTTCCGGTGTTTGGAATTGGATTAACAGGTATAGCGATGATGCTAGTAAACCCTCAGCTTACGAAGTTATACACGGGGCTTACTAGTTTCCTGGAAGGTTTAAGTGGGACAAACACAATTCTTCTCGGCTTACTATTAGGAGGGATGATGGCAGTTGATATGGGTGGTCCACTCAACAAAGCCGCATATACATTTGGAATCGCGATGCTGGCAAGCGGTAACTATAATATTATGGCTGCGGTAATGGCCGGCGGTATGGTTCCACCTTTAGCAGTAGGTTTAGCCACAACATTCTTTAAAAACCGTTTTACGAAGCAAGAGCGTGAGGCAGGGAAAACGGCTTATGTTCTTGGAGCATGCTTTATATCCGAGGGGGCCATCCCGTTTGCGGCAGCAGACCCTGTTCGTGTGATTCCTTCATTTGTGCTTGGTTCTGCAATATCGGGTGCATTAACAATCATATTTGACATCGCATTACGCGCACCACATGGTGGTATTTTCGTAATGGGTCTTGTAGACGGTGGTCTAGGAAAAGCAGCACTATACTTAGTAGCTATTTTAGTAGGTTCGGCAGTAGCAGCTGTTTCGATCGGTTTGCTGAAGAAAAAAGCTTAATAACGCTGTAAATCAGGAAGTTTTGTTAAAAGAAAAGCCCGGAAACGTAGGAAAATCAACGTTTCCGGGCTTTTTAGTTTGGGGTCTCGGCAAGTCTCGAACTGACGCTCCACATCTTGTCGAATTTATCTTGCTAAATAAGCCTAGAGTAATTGAATGCAACTAAGTTAAAATCCCCTTTTGGAATAAAAAAGCTACTGCATGTGTCCGATTGGATGTATTGGTTTTTGACATGACACTTTTAATATATTGTTTGATGGTTGTTTCACTAATTTCTAACAGGTGGGCAATTTGTTTTGAACTATAGCCAAACGCAATACATTTCATTACTTCAAATTCTCTTCTTGATAGTTTGACTTCATTGTTTTCTACATAGCTTGGATGCTTAAAAAGCATTTCTCCTACTTGACTACTAAATAAATTTGCTTCCATTAACAGTTGGGGGTCAAAAGTTTTATAAAAATGAGTACCCAAAAAGTATCCCATCACTACATTATTAAAAGTGATAGGTACAACCAACAGTGAATTTTGGGTTTCAGAAATAATATATTTTCTTGGAATATTTACATGGAAATTATTACTCTCAAAATATTGTGCACTTTTCTCTTGGATTGCTGCAAAAATGGCTGGAATCGTTGTTACATCATCACGAATAGAAGTAATACATTTATATTCAGTTGCCGTTGCCGAGACAATCCCTTCCGCTAAGTGATCAATGGGAGAATATCGGAAAAGCATTGCTTCTTCTATTGAAAAAGTCATTAGGAAACATTCTATAATCAATTTGATTTTTTTATCTTGGTCTTCTACGTATTTGATTCTATCTAAGTTTTGTTCCAAACTATTCCTTTCAATCACCAAAAACGAACACCCCTTTTATTTAAAAACGGTTTAATAATTTTATATATGCTTCACAAACAATAGGGAATCATAAAAAATCCATTATTCGCCCGAAAGTATATGTTTTTTTCTCTAAAAGTAGGAATATCTATAAAAGTGCATAGAGGATAAAATGAAAGTGTTACTAAGATTATAAGCATAAAAGGGAGGAATTAAAATGGCAAATTTAACGGAACAAGCAAAACGGTATATAGAGAGCTTTTACAGTGGGCCGAAAATGGAAACTTTTGATCCGATTGAATTGAAGGCAATCATGGCACAAGCTCCAGTCCCACCTCAAAATAATCTACCAAGCATTCATCAAACAGAAGATCGTTTAATTAGAGCAAAAGATGGGGAAGATATTCGTCTTCGTATTTATACACCAGAAGGAGAAGGACCATTCCCGGCTCTTGTATACTACCACGGCGGTGGCTGGGTAATTGGTGCTGTTGAGATGTTTGAAGCAGCAAATCGATTAGTGGCAACAGAAGCTAATGCTGTTGTTGTATCAGTTGATTACCGTTTAGCTCCGGAAAATCCATACCCAACTCCTATTGAAGACTGTTACGCTGCACTTGAATGGGTAGCTGAAAATGCAACAGAGATCAATGTAGATCCAGAAAAAATTTCAGTTGGCGGAGATAGTGCAGGAGGAAACTTATCAACAGTTATTGCGAAAAAAGCTTTAGATAATAAGGGTCCGGCAATCCAATCTCAAGTTCTTATTTATCCAGTGACAAACTTGGAATTTAACACTGATTCATATAATGAATTTGCTGAAGGTTTCGCACTTGATCGCAATCTAATGAAATGGTTCGGGATTCACTACGTTGGTGATGAGAAACTGTACAATGAGCCAGATGTTTCTCCTTTAAAATATGATTCTGTAAAGGGTTTACCCCCTGCAATTATTATTGCAGCAGAAAATGATGTGCTCAAAGACGAAGGGGTCGCTTATGCGGAAAAATTAAAACAAGATGGCGTAAATGTCCAGTATGAATTAATCCCGGGTGTTGTTCATGGTTACTACAGCAACATGGATTTCTTTGCAGAAGAAACGAAACAAACGGTACAGCTAATAGTCAACTTCTTAAGCAAGGTCGCCCAAGAAGCGTAATACGAAATGATGGAAATGAGTGAAGGAGAAAACTTACTCATTTTCTTTTTAAATACGAATTAATAAATGGGAACAGATTGCCAATAGCACTCTTTTCACTAAAACGGATTCCTGGTATACAGGTTCCAATATCGAAGGGAAATCGCGTGACTTCTTAATCTACTTAGGTGGTTTAGATAACTATCGTCAACTTTGCAATGAAGTCGCTGAAAATGGATACAAAGGTTTTCAATTACAGTACGAAAAAATTAAAGCTTAAAACAGGGGGGAAATAAAATGGTAAATACTACTTTATTAATCAATGAAAAAGTGCAGGCGTTTTTGAAAGGTACAAAAGAAATGTACATCGACGGGAAGTGGGTTCCTGCTGTTGAAGGAACGATATATGAATCGATTAATCCAACAACAAATGATGTCTTAGCAAAAATTTACGAAGGAGACGAACAAGACGTTGATATTGCAGTCAAAGCAGCAAGACGTGCGTTTGAAGGTGGATGGAAAAAAACTGCACCGAGAGAACGAGCACGGCTGCTAAACAAATTAGCGGACTTGGTAGAAGAAAACCTGGAAGAAATTACACAGCTTGATTCACTAGAATACGGTGGGACACTAGCTGTAGCAGGTGGCTTTGCACAAAATGCAGTTCATCACTTGCGTTATTATGCTGGCTGGGCAACAAAACTTTATGGGAACACTGTCGAATTAACAGGTGGTGGCAATATTCATGCGTATACGAAGCGTGAACCGCTTGGTGTATGCGGTCAGATCACTTCCTGGAACTTCCCGGCATTAGTTGCATGTTGGAAATTAGCAGCACCTCTTGCAGCAGGGAACACTGTTGTATTAAAGCCTGCCCAGCAGACATCTTTATCTACACTATATATTGGTAAGTTAGTAGAGCAAGCCGGATTCCCACCTGGTGTTGTAAATATTGTCACTGGAGCAGGCGGCAAACTTGGTGAAGCCATTACATCTCATTCGGATATCGATAAAATTGGTTTTACGGGTTCGACTTTTGTTGGCAAACGGATTATGGAGAAAGCTTCTAATTCATTGAAGAAAATTACCCTTGAATTAGGTGGAAAGTCACCAAACATTATTTTTGCAGATGCGGATTTAGATAAGGCGATTCCTGGTGCCATTACAGCTATTTTGATGAACACCGGCCAAGTTTGCGCGGCAGGGTCACGATTATATGTGGAACGATCTGTATATGACGAAGTAAAAGAAAAACTTGTAGGAATTGCTGAAAACTTTGTATTAGGTGATCCATTAGATCCGAACGCTCAAATGGGACCACTTGTTTCAAAAGCACAAGTTGAAACAGTTGAAAGATATGTTGAGCAGGCAAGAAAAGATGGTGCGAATATCTTAACAGGTGGCAAACGTCCTGAAAATCCGGAATTAGAAAAAGGCAACTTCTATCTTCCAACAATTATCGAAGGGCTGGATGAAAATTGCCAGGCAGTATATGAAGAAATCTTTGGTCCGGTACTTTGCATCCTGCCATTTGATTCGATTGAGGAAGTGATTGAACGTGCCAATGCAACAGAATACGGACTAGCTTCCGGTGTTTGGACAACAAACTTACAAACAGCGCACACAATGATTGAATCATTAGATGCAGGTTCCGTTTGGGTCAATGAATATTATTTAACAGATGATAATATCCCGCTTACAGGATTTAAACAAAGTGGTGTTGGTTCTGAACTAGGATTAGCAGGTATTGAAGCGTATACAAAAGTAAAAAGTGTTGCCATTAAATTAGGATAAGGGGCGTTCAGTTAAGCAAGGGAAAATTACATCAGGGAAGATGATCACAGCAGAAATTGCATTATCAGATGTAACGGAATTCAGTAATAGTACTGTAAGGGTATAAGATATAAAGAGACAGAACTATTTCCGGTTGATTAATATCAAGATGAAAAGTCAATAAATATGGAATCTGAAAATACCCGTAAACGTTCAAATATCAACGTTTACGGGTATTTAAATATTGTTCTCCAATAATGGGGTTGCTTGAAATTAAACGGAATGGTTAATTTCAGGTGTTGATGATGGAGTAGAACTCTCTGTTTCCGTAGCCTCATCCGGGCGATAATAAGCATGCTTCTCCTGAACAAATAGAATAGCGATACCACCTAAAAGTGCGGCTGTGCCAAGTAGTGTAAAGTTCATTTGAGCAGACAGGTTCATTGTTAATAGTATTCCTACAAATGTTGGTGCGAATATACCGCCAACTCGTCCAAATGCCATGGCCGCTCCGACACCTGTTGAACGGATTTCTGGTCGATAGAACTGTGAAACAAAGGCATTGCTAATATTTTGAACACCAATTGATGCTGCACCGATAATCCCGATCAATACATACGCCAGTACTGTGTTGTTTGTTAATCCAACCGCAGCGAGTGCAAGTGCCCCTCCGAAATAAAGTGGTACCATTACTTTTTTAAAGCCGAATTTATCCGTTAAACGTCCGAATGCAATCGTACCTACAATTGCCCCCATATTTAAAGCAACGACAAATAATAGACTATTACTTAAACTGTAGCCAGCTTCGACCATTAGCTTCGGCAGCCATACGTTCATCGCGTAGATAAGAACGAAACAAGAAAAACATGAAATCCAGAACATGATCGTACTGAGTGCCAGCTTGTTTTCAAAAAGCTTCACAAGTGGTGAGCCTGGTGCTTTTGCAGCTGGTTTTGCCAGTACAACATCTTGAGAAAGCGACAATTTGGGGTTGAGTTTCCCAAGGATTTTTTTTACTTCCGCTTCTTTTCCTTTCGCCAAAAGGAAGTTTGCCGATTCCGGAAGCTGCTTTGCTAAAAATGGCAGTGCTAAAAGCGGAAGTGCGGCAATCCAGAATATTGGTTTCCAGCCCACTGTCGGTAACAGAGACTTACTGAATAAAGCTGCTGCAATCGCCCCGATTGAATAGCCACAGAAAATAAACGAAACAATAGCTCCTCTAATTTTTTTAGGAGCATACTCCGTAGATAGTGCAATGACGTTCGGCATAACGCCACCCAGTCCAAGTCCCGCAATAACGCGAAGGATGGCAAAAAGTACCGGCCCTCCTGCAAAAGGGGATAGTGCTGTGAAGAGACTAAACATGACGGTACAAATGATAATCACTTTTTTTCTTCCGATTTTATCGGCTAAAAGTCCAAAAATAATTGCTCCTACTGCTGTCCCGGCGGCTGAATAACTCCCAATGGCCCCCGCTGTAACAGTGGAAATCCCCCATTCTTCCATTAAAGAAGGGACAACAGATCCATAGATAACTACATCGTATCCATCCATAAGGATAATGAAAAAGCACCAAAAGATAATAGAAAAATGGAAGGCACCAAAGCGACTTCTATCAATCATTTCGTTTATATGTAATCTCATTGATTAACACCTCTATTTCAGTAAGTACTTTAGCGCATGAACGCTTCAACGCGTTTATGCGCTAAAGTGTCATGCGCAAAAAAATTTAGTTCCTATTTGGCATTTAATGATTCGCGGTCAAAACCGGCAATCTTCTTATAGCTAGCTGCAATTTCTTCAAGTTCTGTGTTTGAAATAATATCCTCCAGGTCAGCAAAGCCGTTTGGTGCACGGTCTTCCACAATCTGCATCACCACTTCCGGACCGTTCTGGCGATTTGTCAACACAATGTTCGCTGTTGCTTCTCGTCGCAGTGCTTCATATGCTTTTAAAGCAGTTTCCGCATCTTGCTGTTGTGCAATCACTTGTCCAAGGGCATCCGCATCTAAAATGGCTTGAGAGGCACCGTTTGAACCGATTGGATACATCGGATGTGCCGCATCGCCCAGTAAGGTGATCCGTCCAAATGTCCATTGTGGCAGTGGGTCACGGTCAACCATCGGGAATTCATAAACAGCTTCTGCTTCTTCAATGATTTTCGGTACATTCAGCCAGCCGAAGTCCCAGTTTTTAAAGGCAGGCGCAAATTTCTCTTTATCGATTTCCTTGTTCCAATCCGCGCGATCAGGCATTGTCTCGACATTTAATTCCGCAATCCAATTGACTAAAGAACTTCCTTGAGCAGCTGTATCCGGACAAATCGGGTAGGCCACAAATTTTTGGTCCTGGTAACCGGCCATAATCATTGAGCGGCCTGTTAAATAAGGTGATGCTTCCGTAATTCCGCGCCATAAGATGCGGCCGCTATATTTTGGCAGTCCTTCGTCTGGATAGAAGAATTTTCGTACGACGGAATGAATGCCATCTGCTGCAATCATAATGTCTGCGCGATATGTACCAAGCGATTCACCTGTTTTTTTATTTTCAAAATGGGCAGCGACGCCATCCTTCTCATTTTCAAAAGATGTCAGATGGTGACCGGTTAATACGGCTTCTTCTCCTAATTGATCCTTGACGGTCTTTAACAGCAGCATCTGTAAGCGTCCGCGGTGAATCGAATATTGTGGCCATTTGTAACCAGCGTTGATGCCGCGGTCTTCTTGCCAAATTTTTTGCCCGAATTTATTCACATACATTAACTCGGCTGTCGGTATGCCTGTTTGTTCCAGTTCTTCTGCTAAACCCAAGTCTGTTAGCACGCGGACCGAATGGGGTAATAGATTAATGCCGACTCCCAGTTCTTTTATTGTTTCTACACTTTCAAATACTTTTACAGATATGCCTGCACGGTGAAGTTTAAGTGCTGTAACGAGTCCGCCAATGCCTCCCCCGACAATCATCGCTGTTTTAATTGTTGACAAAACAATCTCTCCTTCTAAGAAAATAGAATAATCTATATTTTCTAATTAATTTTACTATTTTAATATTATGACATATGTTTGATTTGGTAGCTAGTCACGATTCGGAATATTATCGGAATTATATGATTCTATGTTAAATTTTTAAGTAGAAAGAAATTAGTAACTCTATAAAGATAAGGTAGGCGAAAAAAATGGATTATACGAAAATCTATAACGAGGAACTGATTGCCTCGGTAAAAGAGAAAATAAAGTCAGTCGGTGAAGTGAAAGCAGTGAAGTATGTGAGAGAACAAACCGGAATGTCCTTAATACAGGCAAAAAAGTTTGTAGATTTTTGCAACGAATAGGTTATACGATATATAGTTATTTTAATAAGGAGTGATTTTTTGGTCAGTAAAATTATTTTAGATGACAGAGTAATTCAATTAAATAACTATGAAGAAGAACATGTAAACGGGAACTATAAAGTTTCAGTCATTTTTGATGTGACAAGTGAAGAATACCATGAAATAGCAACGTTACTGTACAACGGAACTTTTGACGTTAAAATTCCTGAAAAAGAGATCATGTTTAGAGGAACGATTTATAACTACTCCACTTCTATTACAAATTTGTATGAAAAAGATCAGGTAGGACAATATAAACTGACTCTGGTCGAAGAAAAGGGCTGATAATTCATGAGATTAAGCATGTTGGATCAATCACCGATCTCTTCAAATCAAACTCCTCAGGATGCATTAAATTGGTCAATGAAATTAGCGCAGGCAGGGGAGAAATTCGGATATACAAGATACTGGATTGCCGAACATCATGATTTGTCCGGACTTGCGTGTCCTGCACCTGAAGTGATGTTAAGCTACATAGGAGCTAATACAAACCGAATTCGAATAGGGTCTGGTGCTGTTCTATTGCCCCATTACCGACCGTTTAAAGTTGCTGAAATCTTTAATACGTTAGCAACCCTGTTTCCTGATCGGATTGATTTAGGGATAGGACGTGCACCAGGCGGATCCTCTGAAGCGATGACAGCTTTGTCCGGTAACTTTATAAAAAATGTCGGGAACTTTCCTGCCTTACTGAAAGACCTGCTTCATTTTTTAGATGATGATTTTCCAACGGATACCGACTATTCAAAGTTATCGGCTTCTCCCATTCCTGAAAATCCGCCAATGCCTTGGCTCCTTGGGACAGGTAAGAAAAGTGCGTTACTTGCAGCGGAAAATGGTGTTCCTTATACGTTCGGCTATTTTATGAGCGATGAAGACGGAGCTGCTATTATCAAGGAATATATTGAAAGCTTTAAACCGAGAAAAGAAGGGCAGACACCACAAGTTATCGTAACGGTTAACGTTATATGTGGGGAGACAACGGAAAAAGCAGAAGAAGTTGCATCAAGCTTTCTCATCTGGTCATTACAAATGGAAAAAGGGAAAAGTAAACAAGGAGTCCCTTCCATAAGTGAAGCTCAGCAATATAAACTGGATGAAACAGATAAAGAAACGCTGAAAAAAGTTAGACAAAAGATAATTATCGGTAACCCTCAGGAAGTGAAGCGGAAATTATTTGAGCTGAAAACAAAATACCAAGCAGATGAAGTGATGATCAATACCATTACACATTTACCGGAAGATCGAATCCGTTCCTATGAACTTATTGCAAAAGAAGTATATTCGGAAAAAGATCAGGCGGGAGAATAATTAAAATTAAAAACAGTGGAACTGTATGATGTAATAATTACAAAGCAAAGCTGTTTCGAAGTCAGATGACTGGCAAACGAAACCTCCTATATATTTTACATAATTAACGAGCCATCACACATTCTATATATAGGAGGTGGGAATATGGGGAAGAATTTTTCGAAGGCGAATCATGGAAAAACTGGTGCCGAACTAATAAGTGAAGCGTTTGGCATGACCAAAAACGATAGCGAAGCATTATTAGCACAGGCGTCGGAAGTTCAAACTACGGATATTCCTTTAGGAAAAGAAGATGTATATGCAAGGGATAGTACAACAACTACTTTGAACAACCTACATGAAGATAACACATCCGCCATTTTAGATCGAAATGGGCCAAGGTAATTATTGTAAGTGAATGCATAGTGACTTAAGGCAATTCTTCCTTTAGCGTAACAAAACGATAAAATTCCTTAAATTAAGAGCTTATGCTTTTGATTTAAGGGATTTTTTTATTTCAAAACATGCCTTAGATTTTTAAATCCGCACAAAATGCTTCTGAAACTATTAAAAGCAAGATACCCTGCGAAATAATTTCGTAAAGTACCTTGCTCCATTTTAATATGCTGTATTAAACAACCTTAACTTTTTGTTCCGATTTTGCCAGGACCAGATAACCTATTGCCGCGAATGCTGATAAGAAGGCGACAACAGTATAAGACCAGAACCAGCCAAATTGATCAGCGAGTATCGGCATTAACCAGTTCGAACCCATGTTTCCAAGTAAATATGCCGTAACACCTACAAAACCAATAGCTGTCCCTGCTACATTTAAAGGTACAAAGTCAATTGTTAAAATGTTGACAATTAATTGCGGTCCATAAATCAAGGCCCCTAAAACTCCACAAACAACCAGGAATAATGCGAAATTCGTTACCCCATTGCTCACTAATCTTTCGTATATAAAGACGAATAGGACCATGGCAAACAATCCGATTGCGCCGATTTTAGCCATTTTATTCGGATATTTAACCGCTAACCATGCAAAGATAAGTGAACCTGGAATCGCAATCCATTCCAGAACCGAAACGGCCAATTGCGCTTTTGTAGCTGACAGGTTTCCGACTTCACTTAAATAAATTGGCATCCAGTCCGCAATTCCGAAACGAAGGAAATATAAAGCGATATTAACCGCAGCTACAAGTAGGATCAGCGGATTTGTAAAAACATATTTCCAGATTAATTGCCAGTAAGTTAATCCTGTTTTTTCTTCTTCTGTTGCGATGTTTGTGTGCGCAGCGTCACCATACATTGTACTTAAAGAATCAAGACCTTCCGACTCAGGGCTATCCCCGCCGTAACGCCAGCATATATAGGCAAAGAACAGCACCAGCAATGCAGGAACCAAGAAAGCCATGAAAACATTTCCGGTTTCAGGAACAACCAGTCCCATGCTAGTTAATGCCACTATGATTAAAGGCAGTAAAGCCCCGCCGACATTTTGCGAAATATTCCAGCCCGCAATCGCCGCTCCTCGGGATCTATTTGAATAATAATTTGCAAGCATCATTTGAGAAGCAGGAGCTAATGCACCTTGTACAAACCCGCTCAATACGAGCAGAATACCTAAAACTGCAATAGATGTATTAAAGAAGCCAATGAGAATGGCAATGAGCGCACTTGCGCCTAAACAGATTGAGAACAGTTTTCTTATACTGACGCGGTCACCTAGCGCGCCCATATAAAACTTGGCCAATCCGTAGGAAATCGTTAAGCAGGAAAGCAACAAAGCAATATCTGTTTTTTCCCAGCCATTTGTCACCATGATGCTGTTGGACATTAATTTAAAGTTATTTCGCACAAGATAAGCACAGACATATCCTAAAAATGCTATTAGGAAAATTATTTTCCGACGAAAAAGGTAGCGTGCAAATTTCTCGGTGTTTTGTTTCTGGTAAACTGATACCATACTAAAACCCTCCAATACTGTAAATTATAAATTTCAAAGTCTTGTTACAAATTGTATATTGTTTTTGGCAATATTTGGTGGCATCCTTCCTTGATATTTTGAAAGCGCTTTAAAAACAGAAAACACAAATGGTTTACATAATCGTATTATCTTACTATTCAAACTATTAAACTATCAGCAGATATCCTATTCCTTATAAGAAATTCATCTTGTCGTTGTCAGAAAATATCCTACAATTTGTGTCTGTAATATAAAATAACGCTCAATACGAAAATAATCCTGTGATATAATAGTGAAAATTAATTGCTGGGAAAAATTTCAATCTGTGAAAAATAGCTGAAGAAACCGCACCAGGAAGGGATATTATGAGAAAAATATATATGGTTATTCCTATTATAGTACTGATCATTTTAATACTAGGCTGCAGGTCGAACCCTTCAACCTATCAAATCGTCTTTTCGGAATATGAAAAGCCGTCATCGGTAATAAAAGAGGATAAAAAAGATCCGATACGCTTAGCTATCTCGAGTGTTCTTTCTCCGACAGACACGATCATCTACTATCGGGAAATTGTAAATTATATCGGTGAAAAACTTGACCGGCCAACCATTTTAATCCAGCGCAGAAGCTATAATGAAGTCAGCAACCTCATGATGAATGGAGGAGCAGATATCGCTCTGCTTCCAACCGGTGCATACATCACATTTGGTGCAAACGGAGGAATTGAAGGTATTGCAACACAAGAAAGATTCGGCAGCCCTTATTACTATGGTTACATTGTTGCGAAGGATGAAAGCCGCTTCACATCGATTGATGATCTGAAAGGCAAAGATATCGCATTTTTTGATCCTTCCAGTTATTCGGGCTATATTTTTGTGAAAGAAGAATTGGGGCGCTTAGGGGAAGATATCGATAGTTTTTTTGGAAGACATATTTATACATATAGCCATGAAGGATCGATGAATGCCGTATTAAATAATATTGTGGATGCGGCAGCTGTAAATTCTCTCGTTTTTGAAACGATGAAAAATGAAAATCCGGAGCAATCGGATTCGTTAAAAATTATTGGGAAATCAATGCCCTTAGGTACAGGGCCGGTAGTGATCAGCAGCAATCTGCCTGAGGAAGATAAGGAAATCATAAAAGAGAGCTTTCTTACGATGCACGAACAGGGATCGATGAAGCAAGCAATGCAAGGATTATATATTGACCGCTTTATCCCATTCGACTCGGAATATTATGAGGTACTATATGAACTGGATAAATAATTTTAAAATACACCATAAAATCCTTGCAGCAATCATGTGCTCTTTACTTTTCCTTACCAGTATTTTCGGGTGGATCATATGGGATTCCCTTACAAATATAATGACGGAGGATCTCGCGAAACGTGGTGCCACTATCGCTAAAAATGTTGCTGAAACAAGCTCGGACTATATTCTTTTTGATGATCAGTACTCGGTGGATAATCTGATCAATGAAACAAAAAAGATCGATGAAGATATTCGCTATATTTTAGTTTTTAATAGCAGTCACATACTTTACGCTCACACATTCCCGGATCCTGAGAAGCTGCCGAAAGGAATCGTAAATGCTCATACACCAAAGGGGATTACCCAGCAAGATTATTCGATTCTAACTTCGGATGAAGGGGATATCCATGACATCATTGTCCCGATAGAAGATGGGGGCGTAGGGTATGTTCGGGTAGGGATGTCGGAAGAAAAATCGATGGAATATATTTATTCCAGAATAATTAAATTAATCATCGCGACAATCTTGGTATCAATTGGCGCTTTGGGAATAGCTTATTTTGCTACCCGTATGGTAACGAAACCAATCAACACCTTAGTAGATGTAGCATTAGGGATATCGGCCGGTAACTTAGCCTTAAGAGCAGAAGATACTAAGAACGATGAGATCGGGAAATTGGCACAGGCCTTTAATGAAATGACGGATCATCTCATTAATTCAAATAATGAAGTGGACTATTTGCTTAAGGAATTACAGCAAAAGGATTTATTGCGTGATAAATTGATTTCAAAGTTATTATCTGCTCAAGAGGATGAGCGAAAAAGAATTTCACGTGAACTGCATGATGAGACAAGTCAGGCGCTCACTTCATTGATGGTAACGATGAGAATTATGGCGAATGAGGCGAAAGACAGTGAGCAGCGTGAACTCCTTTATACAAGCAGAGATATAGCCGCGGGAATATTAAAACAAATGAGGGATCTGGCAGTCGAATTGCGTCCACCGATTCTTGACAAAATGGGGCTCGTTTCGGCGATAAAGAAATATGCGAGAAATTTTGAGGAAAAATACAAAATCCGGACTGTTTTATCTGTTCCCGATGCGGACGTCACACTAGCCGAAGATGTTACGCTGGCAATATACCGAATTGTTCAGGAAAGTTTGAATAATGTAGTAAAACATACGAAAGCAACTGAAATTATGATCGGCTTGGATATTAAAGACGAATGGGTTAATTTGACGATAAATGATAATGGTCATGGAATTCATGAAGCCGATTTTGAAAAAGCCAAGCAACAAAATAGAATTGGCATTCATGGAATGAAGGAAAGAGCCGAGTTGCAGGGAGGGACATTTCTTATTAGAACGAACATGATGGGAGGAACAGAAATTTCCGTTTCACTGCCATTAAAATAGAAAGAAGTGGTTATATTGCAACAAAATCTAAAAAAAGATATCAGGATCATGCTAGTTGATGATCATGCCATTCTTATATCGGGATTAAAACTTTTACTTCAAAAGCGGACTTACTACCATGTGGTGGGGGTGGCTGATGATGGATATAAGGCCATTGAACTATACAATGAATTAAAGCCGGATGTTTTGATTCTTGATATTTCTTTGCCCGGTATGGATGGGCTGCAAGTACTGAAAACTATAAAGGCACAGCATGAACATGCAAAAGTGATTATTTTGACAATGTATGAAGATGAGGAATATGTTTCGTTAATTATGAATGCGGGGGCATCAGGCTACGTGCCGAAAGTAGCTGTGGACGAAGAATTGTATTCTGCCATCGAGACTGTTATGGACGGCTATATATATTTACGCCCGAAGGAAATGACTTCCATGATGAAAAATAAGCAGAAAGAAGAAAATGTTCACAAGATGTATTCTACATTAAGCCTCCGTGAACAGGAAGTACTACAGCTGATTGTTAAAGGGTATTCATTAACAGAAATTGCAGGTGAACTACTGATCAGTATAAAAACAGTAGACACACATAAAACAAGGATATTCAATAAATTGAATGTCAGTAAAAAAAGTGAACTCGTTGAATTTGTAATTAAACATAATCTGATTGAATTATAGGAGGCAGACGCATATAAGTACCTGCTTTCGGTACACTTCTATTTATAAAGCGGGTAATAGAGAGCTTTGCAAAAATGAAGCTATTATTAACCCGTTGACTGATCATTGAAAGGCCCGTGAACATTGCGTTTGCGGGCTTTTAAAATTGATGGCCTCGACAAATCACGAACCAGCATTCCGCAACCTTGTCGAATGAATTTTAAATACTGCTTTAGTAACGCTTCATTGAAATGAATAAAACTTCCCCCATTAATTATCAAATCAGAATATACACAGGATAATTTTCCAATCTTTGAATATATACAGAGAAAATCGGGTATAAAGCATAGTGTTGTAATATTTTTATCAGTGCTTATAAGTGAAGTATTTATTTAGGAGGTTTTAATATGGCAGAAAACAAAGACAAACATGTTGCTAAAAAAGAGGATGGGGAACGTGAAGTTCTAACTACGCGCCAAGGGCATCCAGTAAGAGACAACCAGAATATCCGTACAGTAGGTAACCGTGGTCCAGCGACTTTGGAAAATTACCATTTCATCGAAAAAATTTCACACTTCGACCGTGAAGAGGTACCTGAACGAGTTGTACATGCACGTGGTTCAGGTGCGTTCGGTTATTTTGAAACTTACGGTAAAGTTGGAGATGAGCCTGTAGAAAAATATACCCGTGCAAAAGTCTTTTCTGGTGCCGGCAAACAAACACCGCTTATGGTGCGTTTTTCTACAGTAGCAGGTGCAAAAGATTCACCGGAGACTGCACGCGATCCGCGCGGGTTTGCAGTGAAAATGTATACGGAAGATGGTAACTGGGATCTAGTAGGTAACAATCTAAAAATTTTCTTTATTCGTGATGCGATGAAGTTCCCTGATATGATTCATGCTTTTAAAGCAGATCCGGCTTCAAACGTACCGAATCCACAACGTATGTTTGACTTTGTTTCACGTTCACCGGAAGCGACGCATATGATTACGTTCCTGTTTTCACCTTGGGGCATCCCGGCAACTTACCGCCATATGCAGGGTTCAGGGGTTAACACATATAAATGGGTGAATGAAGAAGGGAAAGCAGTGCTTGTGAAGTATCACTGGGAGCCAAAACAGGGTATCCGCAATTTGACACAAGATGAGGCAAATTCCATTCAGGCGACAAACGTAGGGCATGCTACACAGGATTTATATGAAGCAATTGAACGTGGAGAGTATCCGGAGTGGGAGCTGTTCGTGCAAATTATGGAGGATGACTATCATCCGGAACTGGATTTTGACCCACTTGATGATACAAAACTTTGGCCGGAAGATAAATTCCCATGGCTTCCTGTAGGTCGCATGGTACTTAACCGTAATCCGGAAGACTTCCATGCAGAAATCGAGCAGGCTGCATTCGGTACTGGTGTTCTAGTAGACGGTATGGACTTTTCGGATGATAAAATGCTGCAGGGACGTACATTCTCATACTCAGATACGCAACGTTACCGTGTAGGCTCAAACTATCTGAAATTGCCGGTAAACGCACCAAAGGTACCGGTTCGTACAAATCAGCAGCGCGGCCAAATGGATACACGTGACCCGAAAGAATCCGGTGACAACCCGCATATCAATTATGAGCCGTCAATGATTGGTGGCTACCGTGATGCAGGGGATAAAGCATATCCGCCACATCAGCCGTCCTATAATGCGGCATTAATGAGTGAGCCAATTGATCGTCCGAATAACTATGGTCAAGCAGGTGAAACATACCGCAATTTTGAAGACTGGGAACGTGATGAGCTTATTAATAACTTATCGGATGCTTTGGCAATCTGTGACAAGCGTATTCAAGAAGCAATGTTTGATCACTTTACACAGGCTGATGAAGATTACGGCCGCCGTGTGAAGGAAGCGACTGAAATGAAAATGAAAGAAATTGAAAAGCTTGCCAAAGAAGGGAAACTACCGGGCCGAGAGTCAGGGATTTCTAAATACGGTCAAGGTACAACCGCTGCCAATGAGGCAACAAAAGATGCAGTGAAGAAAAGCCATGAGGCAGACCCTTATTAAGCACCAAGATGGATGTTAAACACAGATAAAAATGGAATTACGTAAAATTAAAAAGACTTAAGTTTGGTATCCCACCAGGCTTAAGTCTTTTTTTATTAACTGCATTGTCCGCGGTGTAGTTGCAAAGAAGCATGGCGGTATTAATTTCTGTTTAAAGACTCGTCCGTACTTTCGCTAAGGAGAGTCGTTTACTTCGTCGATTTCTTATTTTAAGTTATTATTTCGAAATAGAATCATTCGCATTATCCCGAAATAAAATCCTGAACTGTTACTTGTGTGTTCCATTGACAAATAGTTCCGCTCTACTTCAGTCGCTTTAATCTCTTCTGGAGGAGACTTATAAATCCTCTCCACTGGCATTCGAAAAAGTCTGCTCAAAAAGATTTAATAATTTAATAAATAATTAAAAAAATATATATTGTTGCGTTAAAACGCAACTGGATGATTTTTTTCTTTGGGGCCTTTAATAATTTGTACTTCGTACCTTAAAAATGATTTTTGTTTTACTTGTCCCTTTTTCCGATTCTCGAAGACATATAAAGAGTAAGACAAAGAAATGGAGGATAAAACATGAAATTATTAGTTAACGAAAGGCATTTGTTTATATCACCAAACTTGGCAGCACGCATCGGGGTGGAGGAAGCACTGTTCCTTCAGCAACTTTACTACCGGATTGCAACACGAGGTATGAAGAGAGATGGACATATGTGGTATCGCCAAACCTATCAAGGATGGTCAAAGCAATGCTTCTATTGGAATACAACGAAGGTGAAAAGACTGATCACAAAATTGGAACGTTACGAAATAATCATTTCAACAGACAAATTTAATCGTTTCAATACAGATCGTTCGAAATGGTATTGCATTGATTATGAAAAAGTAAATCAGTTACTTGAGACGGAAATTTATACGGAGGAAGAGCAGTTTCCTGAAGAGCCGTACTTGCCGGAAATAGAGACGAAGCCGAAAACCGAGCCCGATATGGAAGTTACAGACATCATAGATTACTTAAATGAAAAAGCCAAAAAGAAATTTAATGGAAGTTCAAAAACAAATATCCGACTGATCAATGCGATTTTAAAAGAAGGCTACACAGTGGAAGATTGCTGCTTAGTCATTGATGAACAGGTGAGAAACTGGAAGTACGATCTGCAGATGAACAAATATTTAAGACCGATCACATTATTCCGACCAGGGAATTTTGAAAGCTACTTAAATGATGCACTTACAAGGCAGCAGGAAAAAGACCTTGATTTCGAGCCGGTCGTCCTCGATTTTGATGAAGGTGAATGCTATTGATAAAAAAGGAATTTCTGGAGCAGGACTTGAAGATACTCAAGTGATGTTAAAGTTTATTCCCGACAAAGACGTACATAATTGGAAAAAAACATTGCGGATAAATTACGTATAAATCCTAAATGAAAATGTAAGGTAGGAAGTTTGCTGAAATGAAAAAGCCAACAAACGTTGTTAAATCAACGTATGTAGGCTTATTTCATTCCTGATTATCTTCAATATTATTAAAATAATAATCAAGATAAGCTTTTTCTTCAACAGGATTAAGCAGCCCGTAAGCGATTCCAACATTTCCGTCTTGAAGCTCCCAAATTGCGTTATGGTCTTCAACTGCTTTAGAAAAATCACCTTCGATCCATCTGCTTAAAATGTCTACATAAATTGGTCCCCATTCATATTTATATTCGTTCATTTCTGCTACTTCAAGTAAACGTTCAATTCGTTCTTTTGTAATCATGTAAACGCCCCATTTTTTGTCTGCTTTTACTTTTTGGTGGGACATGGCATGAATGATATCCTGTAATTGAAATTCTAACATTTCATTTGGAAAATATTCGATTAAATCAAGTTGGTGTTCCTCTGGCATATCTTTCTCAGGAGTTTGAAATCCTTTTTCAATTTGTTCCCGTGCCTCTGCCATTTCTTGTTCGGTTGGCTGATTCAAATAATCATTCAAATAATATATTCCAACTGCAAGTGCAATAACCCCTACAATAATTCCTAGTATGATTAGGGTTTTCTTCATTTAATATGCTCCATTAACCAATGTGCTCCAGCAGGTTCTACGTTCTTAATTTCACTCGCTGACCCCATAATGAAGTCATTAATCACTGCCTGTATTTTTTCACCAGTCATTTCAACCACTCCTTCATTTGGTGATTTAACTCCAATGTAATTGTAAGATGATTTGAAACAGGACACAACAATAAAAGAGTAAACAAGTATTTTTTTGTTTTTATGTTAATAAAAGGGATTGTATATTAAGATTAACATAGGAAATAGAACAACTGGAAGGATCCGTACATTTAAAAATTATGATGTGCAGTAGATTTCTCTAAATTTTTAGTACTGTTATAAAGGAGAAGGAATTATGAAGAAATGGCTTATTGTATTTGTTTTACTTTTTTGCATTACAGGATGTAAAGACACTCGAACAGTAGAAATACCTTATGAAAATCAACCATTAAAAATTGCGATTTTAGGGGATACTCCAGATATTCAAAATAAAAATATAACATTCGAACAAATTTCTTTAGACGAGTTAAATAATAATGATAAAATTTTATCTAGTAAATTTAACGCTATTATGATTACTCCAAGTATGTTTGTGGATGCTTCACAAGATCAATTATCTGAAGTATATCATAATATAGAAATTCCGATTGTATTTTGGAATTCTAATAAAGCACACTATCCCTTTGTAAATAACAAAATTAACTATGTAAATGAAAAGGAAGTTTCACTAAATAATAGTCCACATTCTTTTGATGGGATGGGACAGACACATTCGACTATCTTTTTATATGATATTGAGACAGAAATAGAAAATGTTTGGTTTTTTCATTTGAATGAACGGAATGAATTGACTAAGTTATATTCTGAAATATTCCATAAAATTGAAGAAATCACGCTATAATTATTTTATCCACGTGACGTACTAGAATGGTAGTCTTCCATAATCTTGAGCTATTGTTGTAAATTTTTGTTTCTGATAGGTTACCAACAGTAAAAAAAGTTTTTTGGACAAAAGGATGTAGAACATTTATACTGTTTGTTGTTCCTTTTTATCGAATTAGTATTAATAATTATAGATTATATAACATCCTACTAATTGAATGGTAAGGACTTAAGTGTATTGAATTGGTACAAAGAATATAGAAATTAAATGAAATAGCCCTTATTTCATCAGTCGGTGGGAAGGGCTATTTCATTTTCAGGGGATATGTAAATGTTTAATTTACAGCAAAATATGTATTTAATAGTAAGGAAGATTGTTTTGATATGAAACGTTTTAAATTAAAGCTAATAATAGTGTTATCTATCGTATTAGTCATATTCTTTACTGGAATAAGTATGTATGCTTCCTATATTAAGATTGGAGATACAGTGGAAGACGCGATTGCTAATCAAAATCTTGAATCTGCCAAATCCATTGCTAAAAGGATTGATCTGGAAACGTATGAGCGATTTTTAAAAGAGCGGAACCGTGATGAAGATTATTGGACAATACGACATTATTTGAATGATGCCCGAGAAAAACTAGGTGTATTATACGTCTATACTATGGAAATAGACAATCCTACTACATCGAAAGCTTTAATTGTAGGTGAACCTGAAAACAAGGATAATCCAAATGATTTTCCAATAGGTGAAGGGTGTACTGTACCGGAAGCCCAAGTGAAATTAGCGTATGAGGAAGGAAAGCAATTTGTAACAGGGATCCTGGAAGATACGAATTATGGTCATCATTATATAACGGTTGGGACGCCTATTATGAATGAAAAAGGGGAAATCATTAGCTACCTTGGCATTGATATTAGTTCGGAGACACTTGACGGGATTAAAGAAACAGTTATTAATAGTAATATTTTTCTATTAGTACTCAGTGGACTTTTTGTTATTATTGTTATTATTTCTTTCTTACTATTACAGAAGTGGTATCAAAAAGAAGTTGGAACTACGGAGCATACGTATCAAAAGGAAATTAAAACGTTAATTGCTTCTGTCTCATCATTTAGGCACGATTATATTAATCATATCCAGGTTTTACATGGCTTTCTGCATATAGGTGAGGTAGATCAAGCGACAAAGTATGTCGATTCTTTGTCTAAAGACATACAGACAATCGAATCCATTAAAATGAATCTTGATCACCCAGGATTAGCGATATTACTGCAAACAAAAAAATTAACATGTCAAAATCAGCAAATTGATATACAGATAACCGTTGATGACAATCCATTTGAAAACATAAAAACGATTGATTTAATCAATATATTATCTAACATAATTGATAATGCGATAGAAGCGACAATGGAGTTGCCAGAGGAACTACGTAAAATTACAGTTAGCTGTAAAGCAGACGAGTTATATTATACGTTCTCGATTACGAACACTGGGCAAAAGCTACCTGATAAAAATCAAATTTTTAAACAAGGCTACTCAACGAAAAAAGTAGAGAAAGGAAGAGTTAGAGGACAAGGTTTGTTTATTGTTAAAGAAACAATTAATAAATACAATGGAACGATTACATTTGATAGAATAAATGAAAAAGAGACAATAGCGATTGTAAAAATCCCTATTAAGTAAATAGTAAAAGGTTATGGCATCAATTCAAATAATGTGCCATAGCCTTTTTTTAATTGGTTTTCTTCAGTAAAAAGTCCAATATTAATAGGACTTGGATTGTGGTACATTATTTTCTGACTGGAAAAAGTAAAGATATACACTGATTAGTAATGTTCCAGAATATACATAGTAAGGTGAAAGTAATGACAAAAAGTTTTTATCAAGCATTAGAAGAAAGACGCTCACACCGAGTAGTCAATAATGAAATTCAAGTATCAGAAGAGCGTCTTCAAGAAATTGTAGAGTTCGCGGTAAAACATATCCCTTCTGCATTTGATTTACCATCAGCACGTTTAGTTATGTTAACAGGGGAATCCCACAATCGATTATGGGATATTACAACAAATACTTTGAAACAAATACTTGGTGATCGAGATTTCGAGCCGACACAATCGAGAATGGATGCTTTTAAAGCAGGATATGGTACAGTATTATTCTTTGAAGATGAAACAACGGTTACTTCATTACAGGAGAAATTTCCTTCATATGCAGAGAACTTTTTAAATTGGTCCCAACAATCATCTGGTATGCATCAATTAGTTGTATGGTCTGCATTAAGTGCAGAAGGTTTAGGTGCATCACTGCAACACTATAATCCACTAATTGATGACCAAGTTAAGACTGAATGGGATATTCCTGCCAGCTGGAAGTTAATTGCACAAATGCCGTTTGGAAATCCTACTGCAGAACTAGCAGAAAAAACTTTCCAGCCAATTGAAGAACGAGTGAAATTTTATTAATATTAGTTTTAAAAGCAGTCAAAAAATTGGCTGCTTTTTTATTCGTTTAAATTTGTTTCGGTTAATAATCGGACGCTTTTCTTGCATCTAGTGCTCTTTTAAGTTAATGATTTTAGATTTGGGGGATTTATATGTCATTTGAACAATGCCAACATGTTACTACCTTAATGGCTGACTTTAACAAAACTTGGTTTATTGCCGGTGGGTGGGCGATTGATCTTTATATGGGGGAGGAAACAAGGGAACACAAAGATATCGAGATTGCTATATTTCGAGAGGACCAACAGAATTTAAAAGCGTATTTAAAAGAATGGGAATTTAAAAAAGTAATTAAAAGTGAATTTCATAATTGGGGAAACGAATTTTTAGAGCTGCCTCTTCACGAAATACATGCTACCAATAAGGTAAATGGAGATAAAATTGAGATTCTCCTTAATGAAGCAAAAGATAATGATTGGGAATTCAGAAGAGATTTGAGGATTTCCTCACCACTAAATTCAGTGTGGAGTTCTTCTGAAACGGGTATCCCATACCTGAATCCAGAAATAGTGCTTTTATATAAGGCGAAGAATACAAGGGAAAAAGACCATCAAGATTTTATTACAGTAAAGGACCATCTTGATGATAGAAAGAGACAATGGCTCAAGTCTGCACTTGAACTTCACGAACCCGAACATAAGTGGATTCAATTGTTAATCTGATATTTTTCAACTATCCAGATAGATCATTATTCCACAGTCGAGCCCGATTGTGGAGTAACACGTTTTCTTGGGGAGTGTTTGAGTAGATGCAAATTTATACCGATAAAAGAATGGCTATACAAGTTTTTATGCAAATTAAAGGTCATCATGTATAGCAAGTATAAACACCGTTCCATCAACGGTTTGCAACATCTGTATAAAATGCTGCATAACTAATTCCATAAAAAAATGCACGGAACGTTGATTTAACAACGTTCGTGCATTTTTAATGTGTCCCCAAACTTTGATTGAACTGCACCCCATTTGTTAGACACAATACTAACGAATGAGGTGTTTTTTTCATGGCTAAAATGAGTGCCGAACAAAAATTAGCAGTGGTTGAACGCTATTTAACGAGCAGGCAAAGCTCCAGAGTCGTCGCTGCGGAGTTTGGAATTTCACATCGTTATTTACTAACGTTGACGAAACAATATCAAAAGAACGGTGTAGAAGCGTTCGTCAGAAGATATACAAATTATTCAAAAGCGTTTAAACTAGACGTACTTAACTATATGACTGAACATGGTACGTCCTTCTATGAAACGGCAGCGATTTTCAATATTGGCGCCGGTTCATGCATACGGAATTGGCAAAAACAATTCGAAACATTAGGAGAGGATGCCCTTCAGCCAAAGAAAAAGGGGCGTCCATCTATGAAAAAACAAGGAACGAAATCATTTAAAAAGAATTTAGTAGAAGGCTCTACAGAAGCACTTCAAGCACGTATCCAACAGTTAGAAATGGAAAATGCCTATTTAAAAAAGTTGAATGCCTTAGTTCAAGCCAAGGAAGCATCACCACGAAAGACAAAGTAAAAGTCATTTGTGAATTAAGGGAGATTTATTCGGTGAAAGCACTTGTAGCGTACGCAGAAATTCCACGCAGTACGTTTTATCAAATCGCAAAGAAATTAGATTTGCCTGATCCAGACACGAAATTAAAAGACGATATTCAAGCCATTTATAAGGAACATGATGGTCGTTATGGCTACCGTCGTATTCGGGATGAGCTGGCGAATCGTGGGCAAAAAGTGAACCACAAAAAGGTACAGCGCCTCATGAAAGAACTCGGCCTAAAATGTATTGTCCGGATGAAAAAATATAAATCGTATAAAGGCTCAGTGGGGAAAATTGCCCCAAATATTTTAGACCGCCAATTTACAGCGGAAGCACCAAATGAAAAATGGACAACGGATATTTCAGAGATTAAATTATTTAGCGAAAAGCTGTATTTATCGCCAGTTTTAGATATGTTTAATGGTGAAATTATTACTTATACAATCGGCTCTAGACCTACTTTCTCTCTTGTTTCAGACATGTTAGATAAAGCATTAGAGCGTTTGCCAGAAGACCACCAGCTACTCATGCATTCCGATCAAGGCTGGCATTATCAAATGAAGCAATATCGCCATGCGCTCCAATCAAGAGGCATTGTGCAAAGCATGTCACGAAAAGGCAACTGTTACGACAACTCGGTGATGGAGAATTTCTTTGGCATCATGAAATCAGAATTCCTTTACTTAAAAGAATTTGAAAGTATTGAGCACTTTAAAGAAGAGCTCGAAAAATATATTCATTATTACAACACGAAACGTCTAAAGGCCAAATTTAAAATGAGTCCGGTACAATACCGAACTCATTTTACCCAAGCTGCCTAAGCGAAATAACCGTGTCTAACTTTTGGGGGTCACTTCAGATTTGGGAACGTTATTTTGTATGAAGTTGTATGCTTTATAAATCATTGTTGTACTAAAGCATCTGTTAGTGAGAGAAAAATTTATTCTTTACTAACATAAGTCCCGCCAATGAAATCATGAATGGCTCTCTTGTCTTCTCGTAAGATAACCATAAGTCCACTGACCAATACTGATATTCCAAAGGTAGCTAGTACAATGATATATTTACCAACCATTTCTCTCATAATCATATTGAGTATTGTAGGGTTCTCATCATCGTTAAAACGCTTTATTTTAACCTTACAAATTTTCTTGCCGATTACGTATCCACCCCACAAAATAGGAGTAATGGTCAAATACAAGGTATATAATGCTTGAAAAGTGAATTCTTCGTTCCGTTCGATAGAATAACTACCGTTTATCATGTAATATACGATTCCAAATATTGACGAAATAATTAAAAAATCTAAAATACTTGCTACAAATCTTATACCAAATCCTGCTGGTCTCTTAAAATTCATCTAATCCCCCTAATATTCCGTTTACTCTAAATTATACCACTTTCCTGTTGAACTACTATTTCGTTATTTGAAGAAAAACGTCCCCAAAGCGGGGTTTGGGCACATTTTGAAACATTTGTTACACTGCTCAAGAAGTGTTTTCACAATTTACCTTCAAACAGTAACTTATTTTACTCAGATCCATTCTCTATTTCCTTCAACATTTTTACTTCTTCTGGGAATAAAAAACTAATTAGTTTTTTAAACATACTTTGTTGATACATAGATAAAAGGATTTCTTGAATAATTTCTTCATATTTAATATTTAAAGTAGATGAAATGATTGTAAGTGTTTGATTTAAAGTTGGTAAATCTTTTTCGAACAATTCAGGCGGGAATTCGGGATCTTTCCTTAAACTATCGTATTCTTGATCTAACCGACTTGATAGATGGAACATAATATATTCAAGTTTCTTTTTATCCTCTTCAAAAATACCTAGTGAAAGAAGTAGATGCCAGTATGGTTTTTTTTTATTAGGTTCTACCAAGATAGCAAGGCGTTTTAAACTTTGCTCTAAAGAATAAAGTTTTCCCTCTAATTCTTCTATTTTGTTTTGCTGTTCATCTTTCATATTAGGTCCCCTTTAATATAAATAAGATTCTTTGTTCAGTTGAATAATTCCTTATTAAACTAAACTGCTGCGTTAATTGAAGTATAACCTTCCCAAACCGATGTTTGGTCACATCCTGATTATAAGGAGTCTAAGCCTCAATTAAATTAAATTGGGATTTAGACTCCCTATACTAACCTAAATAAACAATTTTCCCATCTTCTTTTTTTAATCGAATTGTTACTTTACCAACAAAATGCTCTGGATTTTTGTAACCTTCTTCAACTTCTTGGAACTGCTTAGATAATAGAGCTTCAATTTCTCCTAGTGTTGTATCTTTAGGAAGGTTATGTAACCGAATTAATTCAGTGCCTTTATAAACATCTCCATTACCATCAACTTCTCCAAATGCTTTAACTTCAATCTCAATTTTCATACCTTCACCCCTTTCGATACTATTATCACATTTACGGATTAAATCACAAAATATTCTGGTGGTTTTTATAAATAAAATAGAAACCTTCCCAAACCGACGTTTGGTAACATAATTACAGTCTAGTACCGTAATCAAAATCGTATTTCCACATGAATATGATGCCCCCTTATTCCACAATCTGGGCGCTTTTCTTGAATAGAAAAGTGTTTTTTCAATTATAGGGCCAGATTGCCGTATATTGACTTTTGAAAAATGTTAATTAGGAAAGTAACGTAATATTAGTTGAATATAGGTTTAATTTGAAACTTTTTACTTGTCCATTGCGTAGGAGATAGTAAGGAGGAGGAAAAATGAAAAAAATAATTGGTATATTTATTGTGGCACTCATTACAGTTATAATAGCTGATTTAATTCAAGGAGTAATTTTAACTTTCATTCACACACCAAACGTTTATTCAACAAGTAATTTAGAAATGGCAAACTACATAAAGTACGCTGTTTATGCTAGTACATTAACAATAGCTTTTGGGTGTATAAATAAGGTGAAAGATAAAGTTAAAAGCACCACTAAATCATCGGTAAAAGTATCATGAAGTCTTATATTTTCAAACAGTTTACTTGCATCCTTGTCTTAATTCTTTTTGCTTTTATAGCAGATTATTATTTACAAAACGTGAATGTAGCAATAGAAAGTGTTGCACTCAAACAAGTGATAATGTTCATCGCTATTTCAATCTTACTTTTTGTATGTAATCAACTCATATATAATTACGCAAAAAAAGAAGAAGGATTTATGCAACATAAGGTTTGGAATAAGATGTTTATTGTTATTTTAGTATGTTTGATGCTCTCGTTTGTGATATTTATTGTCTTATTCTTTGCTACACCACTTGAAGAATTAATTACTTCATTTACATGGATTATGTTTATTGTAGCTTATTACTTTATTTTTTTTACAAACCTTTTTGTTTTATCAATTGTCCATAACGTTGTTGATCGTTCGATGAAGGTAGAGAAAAAAATATTAATAACTTGGACAAGTTCATCTCTGCTTGTAGCAATTATTTTATTTGTATTACCAAGTTTTTAATTAATTTAAAGTGGACAACTTCTTTCACAAACTGCGCGCGATTATAGAATAACACTTAGATTTTTAACAACTTTATTGTTATATTTTGGGTACAGTGAAGTAACGTATATCGAAAATTAAACAACTATATTATAACCCCGTCCTAAATTTAGAACGGGGTTATGCTTATGTGACTTTATAAATTAAATAACTTTAATGATAGCATTGCCTGATTGATTTGAAACCCGAATACTTTCAATAATCCCGTTCTCAATTCATTCAATTTGATTGAATCGAAAAGGGGAAATAAATGGAATTTAAAAAGCGTGTTTTGATGATTTTTCAAACAATTTTATCAAGGTTAATAAGTTACTGATCTAGCTCTAAAGGTAAAAAAGCATAGTCTCCGTCCTTAATAATCTCACATTTACGTACTGGTATAGGATGTTTAAAAATGGGCCCATCTAGTACTGTAGTATGGAACTCTCCACCTTCTCCGCAGGGGTCAATCCCACGAGCTTCAAGTTCCTTCACGTATTCATGAGTTAATATCCGGCCTAAATCGTCCTCCCGCATACCAAGTGATAAATTTACAGTTACAATAATCGTAACAAATCCTAAATTTATGAACTCTTCAACAGCTTCTTGATGGTTCATTTCCCATAAGGGCATTCCAAGCTTCAATCCGGCATACTTCGTAACCTTTTCATGCCAACAGCCATGTGCAGGCATATCTAAGTCTCCAGTTACTAACACTTCGGATCCATGATTTTTAGCATTTTCTAAAAGACGTATAAATACTTTTTCATAATCTTTCCAACTTGCAGCTGCAGTATAAACGGGCAAACCTATAGAACTAGCTTGGGCATGTATGAGTTCAGGGGGCATTCCATGTGATCTAGAACGTTTTCCTTCTTCCTCCAGCATGACGATGAGTCCAACCGCTTCTCCAACCATCATTGCTTTATATAAAGCTAAGGCACTGTCCTTACCTCCGCTAAAAGAAGCTACAAATTTTTGTCCGTGTACACTATTTTTCCAATCCTTTACTTCTGCCATTTATATCTTTCCCCTTTTATTGAATGTCTTTTTCATAATTCGTGTTATTTGCCAATATCATATTTCATCCATGAGTTTTCATAGCTCAAATTGTTTGTTTCATTTTATCACGATTGGACCTTACAGATAGGCTATTATTGCATACGTTCGCTAAGGGTAGCGAATTATCGTAGCCGACATGATCCAGGGGAAACAATTAATGTTTATCGTCCAAGTAAAGGTGCAACTGGGCTATTTCCAGTTTAAACTGATGAGTACTTGTTTTATTGAACCCATTTTGATAGAATCAAACTAATTAAATGCATTTGCAGGGGGACACAGCTGTGTTGAGAAGGTAAAACCTGACCCTTAGAACCTGACCGTTAATACGGACGTAGGGAGCAAAGTACATATTAGTTTTTCTGTACTTACTATGGCTCCGCGTAATTTACGTGGAGCTTTTCTTTTGCAAATACTTTAATTGCAGGGGGACACATTCGTGTTGAGAAGGTTAAAACCTGACCCTTATAACCTGACAGTTAATACTGACGTAGGGAGCAATTATAGGTGTAGTATACACTTTTTTGGCGTCTCTATATTCATAGAGACGTTTTTTTGCACTTACGTCCATCTAAGTCCAGCGAGGAGGAAAACGGATGGAGTTTTGTGGAAAGTATGAAAATGGTCTGGATATTCAAACAACTAACAAAAATTAAGTAGGGGGAAATGATGATGAAATTACATGAACAAACCGTTTTAGTTACAGGCGCAAGTAGAGGCGTTGGAGAAGAACTCGTAAAAGCATTTGTCAAAGAGGGAGCTAATGTCGTACTGAATTATTATAAGAGTGAGGAAAAAGCGCAAAATTTAGCACAAAGTTTGGGTTCTCAAGTTATCGCTTTACAAGCAGATATCCGCAATCAACAAGAAGTGCAGCAAATGGTTGAAAAGGCAAAGCAATATTTCCATACCCCGATTACAACCATAGTCAATAATGCATTGATTGATTTTGAATTTAATCCACTCACACAAAAAAATGTGTTTGAGCTTCAATGGACCGATTACAATAAGCAATTGGAAGGAACGATAAAGGGTGCTTTAAATAGTATTCAAGCATGCATTGAGGATATGAAAGAACTAGAATTTGGTCGTATTATTAATATTGGGACAAACTTATTTCAGCATCCGGTAGTAGCTTATCATGAATACACAACAGCTAAAGCAGCATTGCTCGGATTTACACGTAACATGGCGAAAGAGTTAGGGGAGTATGGCGTTACAGTCAATATGATGTCTGGTGGACTTTTAAAACAAACGGATGCAAGTAAAGTGACAACAGCAGAAGTATTTCAATTGATTGAAACCACAACCCCTTTACAAAGAGTGACAACACCAAAAGAATTAGCGGAAGTGGCATTATTCTTTGCATCTCCTTGGGGAAGTGCCATCACTGGGCAGAATTTAGTCGTTGATGGCGGTCTTGTAATGGATTAAGAGCAAACTTGTATCTCTCTTTAAGATGAATCCTACTGATAGGCATACTGGGATGTAGAGAAAAGCATAATTTTTGAAAATATTGATTTACAGTATGAACTATATATACTACAATTTAAATTATTGAAATACCTGAGTTGTTCAGGAGAGGTTCATAGCTGATACCCTCTATAAAAAACTATGGATACATGTATATTACGCCATGTCCATATTGGATGTGGCTTTTTTTTATGCCTCCAATAGTTTGATTAGAGATGTTATAGTTCGCCCTCCTTGGAATACTCCGGTATTAACTTAAGGAGGTTTTTTTATGTCTGGTCGTCACCAAACAGAAGGATTAGAGGATTTAACATTATTAGGAAATCAAAATGTAAAGTACACATTTGCTTATGCACCAGAAGTATTAGAGTCTGTAGACAATTTACATGTAGACCGTGATTATTTTGTGAAGTTTAACTGCCCAGAGTTTACAAGTCTTTGTCCGATTACACAGCAACCGGATTTTGCAACGATGTATATTTCATACATTCCCGATAAAAAAATTGTGGAGAGTAAGTCGCTGAAATTGTATTTATTTAGTTTCCGCAACCACGGTGATTTCCACGAAGATTGTGTAAATATTATTATGAATGATTTAATTAAACTTTTAGATCCCCGCTATTTTGAAGTATGGGGCAAGTTTACGCCACGTGGAGGTATTTCAATCGATCCATGGTGCAACTACGGTCGTCCAGGTACGAAATATGAAGAAATAGCAAACTATCGTTTAATGAATCATGATTTATATCCTGAAAAAATTGATAATAGATAATTTTTTCTCAATACTTTGCTTGCAAAGAGCGGTTATTAACAACCCTCTATAAAAAACTAAGATCAACCAGTACTGCCTCTTAGTGCTGTTTTTGGTTTAAGAAAGAGGAGAAAAAGAATGAAACATGAGAAAGCCGTTGTTGTATTTAGTGGCGGGCAAGATAGTACAACGTGTTTGTTTTGGGCTTTAAAAAACTTTAAAGAGGTTGAAGTCGTTACTTTTGATTATGGACAACGGCATGCACTCGAGATTGAGTGTGCGAAACAGATTGCACAGGAGTTGAACGTACGACATCATATTTTAAATATGTCGCTCTTAAATCAGTTAGCACCGAATGCTTTGACGCGTGACGATATCGAAATACAAGAAGGCGTGGCAGGCGAGCTCCCCTCTACGTTTGTGCCAGGTCGTAATTTAGTTTTTTTATCTTTCGCAGGAATTTTAGCAAGCCAAATTGGCGCGAAGCATATTGTGACAGGTGTATGTGAAACCGATTTTAGTGGCTATCCAGATTGTCGCGATGCCTTTGTGAAATCCCTAAATGTCACATTAAATTTATCGATGGACACATCATTTGTTATTCATACGCCACTCATGTGGATTAATAAAGCCGAGACATGGGCTTTAGCAGATCAGCTAGGTGCGTTTGATTTTGTACGTCACAAAACATTGACATGCTATAACGGAATAATTGCGGATGGATGCGGGGAGTGCCCAGCATGTAAGCTTCGTCTGCAAGGAATGGAAGCTTATGAACAATCGTTAAAATAGGAGGATTTTATGATAAGAGTTTTACTTTATTTAGTATCAATTGTTACAGCAAATGTCGTAACCGCGAGATTTATGCCACTTGAATTCGGGATGTTTCTTGTACCGATGGGCTCCTTCTTTATTGGGGCGACATTTATTTTCCGAGACCTTGTTCAAAATAAATATGGCCGCAAAAAGACATACCTCTTTATTTTCCTAGCGTTAGTCTTATCAGCGGTGGTGTCTTATTCATTAGGAGATACATTAGTCATCGTCGCAGCTTCCGCCTTGTCATTTTTAGTAGCTGAAACGACAGATACAGAAATTTATACACGTTTAAAATTACCGATGGCGTGGCGTGTGTTTTATAGTGGAATTGTAGGCGGCTTGTTAGACTCAGTTATTTTTGTCGTTGTCGGCTTAAGTCCAATGGGTGCAGGCTTTATCCCTTGGGTAGCCGTCCCTGCAGCTATAGTGGGTCAAGTGATTGTAAAAATAGTCATGCAAATGATTGGCGCGGCTTTTTTAGCGCAAGGTTTAGTTTATAAAGAAAAGCGTCTCTCTAAAATGTCCGCCTGATTAATGTAATAATATGCTTAAGTATTTTTACCGCACTTACATTAGTTAAGCTGAACCGTCCCATAAGTAAATAAGGTTTTGAAAAAGCTTAAAGAACACGAATTATTCATGTTCTTTAAGCTCTTTTGTTATATGCTAACGGTAAGACTTAATGGTTGCAATATTGTTTCTGCGACATCTTCTTTTGAGATTTTTTGGAAGAATATTACTGCACGTCATTATCACAGGTGAAAGACACTACTTAACCTTATCAGAAGGTGTAGATAGCGTTAAAATTTCAAAGCGGTTAGGTCACGCCAACCCTAAAATCACATTGGAATTCTATGCACACCTATTGCCGAATGCAGATAATGACATTGCAGATATTTTTCACAACGCTATCCAAAGTAACACTAAATAATGGGGAAAAATCCTGCGGACAAATTGCGGACAAATCCAAAAGTTAAGGAGTAAGATAGAAAGTCTTCAAAAAAGAAAAAGCCAGCAAACATTGATATACCAACGTTTACGGGCACTTAAAATAATGGTCCCGACTGGTCTCGAACCAGCGACCCCCACCTTGTCGAGGTGGTGCTCTCCCAGCTGAGCTACAAGACCGCGATAAGAAACACCTATAACAATGTTCTTACCTGTTATTATAGCATCCACAGTGGGAGCGGTATATAGAAAACTGTTATATTTTTACTTTACTTTTAGAGAAACCTGCAATTTCCCCATAGATCAACGTCTTTTCTTTTTATCGTCTTTTAATAGAGCTTGTTTTTTATTTATTTTTTCCAGGGCGACATGGACGTGATATTTACTTTCTTCGATTTGAACGACATTTACGACCTTTCCTTTACGACCTTTTATTTTTAAATCCTCATCTACTTCAGGAATCCGTTCTAAACACTGACTCAGGACAGGCATATTATTTTCCAAATAATGAACAGCAAACAGCATGAATAAGCGCTCCTTATTAATTCAATTTTAGATTGTGTCAATTTATGAAGATTCCATGATCTATAGAACCTTCAAAAAATTAGATTGACCACCATAGTAGAAATGATTTCCGCATTTCAGTAATAGGATATGGTAACGAATGAATTGAGGTGTAGAAGGAATGACAAAAAAATGGGGTTTAATGGCGTTCTTTGCATTTGGACTGTATGTTGTTGCAATGTATTTGTATTTTTTCCATGGACAAAATAGCGGGATTCCAGCCGCTCTTCAAGGAACGGCTGCAGATCCAAGCACTTTTCTTACAACACAGGAGCTGTTATTAAGTGAAGAATTATCGAAAGTAAGAAATTTCCTGTTCTTTATTACAACTCCTTTGGAATGGCTGCTTTACTTCGTTATTTTAATTACGGGAATTTCACGTTTGTTCGAGAAATGGAGTGCTGAACAATTTAAATGGTCTGTATTCAGAACCGCAATGTATCTGTTCTTTCTGTCTCTGCTGTTGTTCATCCTTCAATTCCCGATGGACTATTATCGCTATACGCTCAGCAAAAGCTATGGGATCAGTACGCAAGTTTTTTCTTCGTGGATGCGGGAAAATATAATTGATTTTTGGCTGGATTTCGGGATGTCGGTCATCATAATTGCCGTTCTCTATTGGCTTATCAGAAAAAGTCCTAAAAAATGGTGGCTCTATGCATGGGCTTTAACTGTACCGTTTTCAATCTTCCTGATGTTTATTCAACCTGTCGTCATCGATCCGATCTACAATGATTTTTCTCCGTTAACAGATAAGGAGCTGGAGACGAAAATTCTATCTCTTGCTGAGCAGGCCGATATTCCATCTGACCATGTGTTTGAAGTGAATATGTCGGAGAAGACGAATGCTTTAAATGCCTATGTGACTGGAATCGGCGACAACTCCCGGATCGTGCTGTGGGATACGACCTTAAACCGGTTAACACATGATGAAATCCTCTTTATCATGGCACACGAGATGGGTCATTATTTGCTGAAGGATATTTATATTAACATCGCGGTCTATTTAGTTATGACGCTCATTGGACTATGGCTGATCGCAAAAATCATGCCTTGGATGATTCGCCGTTACGGACCAATCCTGAAAATTAAAGAAATGGGCAATTTGAATTCTTTGCCGTTGTTTTTGCTGATTTCATCATTTTTACTGTTCTTCTCCAGCCCATTGTCCAATGCGATATCACGTTATCAAGAAATCCGTGCAGATGAATTTGCAATCGAGCTGGTGGAAAATCCGGAAGCAGCGATTTCATCGTTTCAACAGCTGACGAAAGCCGGTCTTAGTGAAGTAAATCCGCCTGCACTTGTCAAATGGTTCCGCTATACGCATCCGCCAATGTTGGAAAGAATCGATAAAGTTGCCGAAGAAGTTGATGAGGATTAACCAAAAAACATGTATAATTAGTTTACTATATATATAAGAGCTTCAATTTTTTGCAATAAATTTTTGGGGGCATTGAAAGGAACGCGGCTATGGTCAAAAAAGAATGGATTGCACTTTTTCACAAAGAATTAAGGCAAGAAGCTGTAACACCAGGATTTATAAGAGAAGAAACAAACGATGTAGTTCGCCACATTTCGAAATTTAATGAAAACGGATTTATATTAGCTTCCAATGTAAATGAAAGGTCGGCAAGGGACGTGATTCGAAATGAGCTAAGTTATTTCGGTAACCTCAAGCAAGGTTTCGAATGGAAAGTGTACAGCTATGACAAACCTGATAATTTGACCGAAATACTTAAACAGGAAGGATTTACGATAGATGATCCAGAAGCACTTATGGTCATGAAATTAACGGATAGTCATCCTTTTCTTATAAATATCGATCTGCAGGCAGTGAAGGAAATTACGGATGAACAAGGCATCCAGGACCTTATTGTGCTGGAAGAGGCGATCTGGAATGGATCTCATAAAGAGCTTGGGGAAAGACTTTTGAGAGATAAACAAGATAATCCGGACTCGTTATATATTTATGGGTTTTATGAAGATGGCCGGCTTGTAAGCGCTGCTTGGATGTACTTGGAGAATAATTCGTCCTTTGCTAGCTTATGGGGAGGGTCAACGCTTCCGCAATACCGGGGCAATGGTTATTATTCAAAACTATTGGCCGTTCGTGCACAAAAAGCTTATGAGAAAGGGTATTCCTTCCTGACGGTAGATGCCAGTCCAATGAGCAGACCGATCCTTGAAAAGGCAGGTTTCAGTTGTCTAGCTTACTCGTATGGTTGCCAATCACCCAGTATTCCAGTGGCAGATTAGGATAGTGTGATCTAAATATTTTCATCAAGTTAAGCGCTACTCTTAAAAAGGATTAGCGCTTAATTTTTATTAACAGCAGTTGAATTTGATACACCCAAAGTAATACTGGATATTGTGTAAAAAAGTGTAGTAAAAGGAGGAATTTATATTGAACAAAGATCAAGAAACACCGGAAGCTAAAAGAGAAAGATTAAGGCAGCAAGAATTAAAGGGAAACCCGGCGGCGATGCATGGAGGAGGCCTTCAAGATCTGATCGGGGATTTAGGGTGGAAAGGTACAGGCATCCTTTTTCTTATAATCATCATCGCCATTGTAATTTATTTAGCATTTTTCAACTAGACGGTTTGATTAATTAATAGTGCACATAACTTACAAAAATATTCTTTTAGGCATATAAACGCGTACAGGAGAATTGCTTTGGTAAAATTACCTTATACATTGAATAATACGATTTCTAAAAAGGGGGATTTACCATTTCAATTAATTACTCGCCTCGGCTGGTTTTAATGGTACTTGCAGGACTCACACTGATCAGTTTGCCTTTTGTCAGACTAATTTTTCCTGTTTTCTATGTCCAAACATTTTTATATGATCCATCAGCAATCGTCCTTTTTCCGCATCGTTTAAATTTCACCCTGGTACTCGTGGCAAGTCTGTTATTATTTGTCGGATTCATCATCCCGTTAATCAGACAAAACAAATTCACTTATAGCCTGTTAGTTGCTTTTATTGCGGGGGCTATCTTTGTTTTTTATTTATCGGTTTTGAGTTATACATATATTGGAAAAGAAAGAGTTGTGTCGCATAATTTATTTGACGGGAAATCGTTCCAATGGACTGAAATTAAAGAAGTTGCGCTTGAGTACTACCAGGATGATACCGGCAGATATGAAGCATACAACTTTAAAGCAAATGACGGCAATTCCATTCGGATACCATTAAACGGCCACTTCCTATATGAGGATAAAAGCGAAATCTATAAAATAGCCAGACAAAACAATGTGTTGTTTATTGAACAGGAGAAAAATTAGCGCAGCCCACCCAATAAGACTTAAAATTCCGGAACACTTAATGATACAATAGTAGAATCTATCGAGATGGAGTGATGAATTGATGGAAATGTTGTATAATGGCGGTGGTGTTGGCGTGGTTGCGTTATTCGGGTTGTTACCAATTTTAATTAACTTAATGATCATTATTTTTGTAATCTATTTTATTGTGAAAGCGATAAAATTTATGGAAATGAAACAGAAATTAGATCAGGAAAAAAATGAAAAAATCGATCAGTTAATCCAACTGATGCACCAAAAGAAAAATGATAACATTTGATTAATGATGAGCATTTCGGTAATACATATTGCACAAACGAGCTTGTAGGAACAAGCTCGTTTTAGTTATGGTTGGAATCTTTAATATTGCTTCGAACTGACCAATTGCAGATCTTCATCAATTTTCAACATTACGCCATCCGCTAATAAAACCTCTAAAGGGAAAACTTCAGCATTCTTACTTGAGAAGAACCATGTACGGCCCTCATTTACGAATAAAAGGTAGGATGCATCTTCACGTGCTCCCATAAATGTTAACCCTTGTGCCGAAATTTCATTATGGTCCCGTTCAAAAATCGATACTTCATGAAACGTCGGTACGGATTTCAATTTATCCTTTACGACAATACTCATCTCCGACACCTTTTGAAGAGAGGAAGCGGTAAACGGTACCGCACTATGTCCAGCATCTGATAGGCGGCAAATAAATTCTACTATATTTCCTGCAGGGTCCTCAAAGTAGATGGATTTCGCGTCAATCCCTTCAAAGTAAACATCATCTTCACCTTGTTCTTGCGATAATGTTACTTTTCCTTTTGTCCATGCTTTCGCTTCTTCAAATTGATTTGAAGGGATATCAAAAGCAAAATGGTAGAATGGCTTTTCGTTTAAATGAGCCTTAATGAACGTGACTGCCGTTTCCCCAACATTCATTGTAAAGCGGTCTGCTTCTTCTGATAGTAGAGGGAATTGCAGCTTAGCCAAATAAAATTGTTTTGTTGCACCAAAGTTTGAAGCGTACATCGTAACATGTTTAATATTCATACATTTTCCTTCTCCCCGTTTGTGATAATTTTAAAGTTACCATGTATTCGTCAAATTCGAATCGTTAAATAGACTGAATTTCGAACAGTTTAAGGGTTTTCAACCACCATTTGCTAAATTTCCTTTGATTACATACATATAAAGTATTATTTTTTTCTGCAAATCTGGCTAATTCGAGATAATAATGTAAAATAATAGAGGATGAGAAAGGTTTTCTAATATAAAGATTCCAATGAAAAAAGAAAGGGAGCTAGTAAATGAAAAAGAAAATTTTGGCCGCATTCGGTGCGCTCATATTCGCGTGTATCTTGCCTTTAACGGAAGCATCTGCTGCAAGTACTAAGCAATTTTCATATGTGCCAGCTTCAAAGTATTTTGCCGAAGCAGTCTATGATTTGGCAGAGCGCAATATTTTAGGAGGCTACCCGGATGGTACATTCAAACCCGGCAACTCCATAACTAGAGGACAAGCAGCGGCAATTATTGCAAAAATGGTTAAATTGGACACGACCAATGTGAAAAACCCGAAATTTAAAGACGTCTCGACAGCAAACGGTTATTACAAAGCAATTGCCGCATTGGCGGAAAATGGAATTATTAGCGGCTACGGAGATGGCCGTTACGGTCCGAATGATCCGATCAAACGCGGACAGATGGCTTCGATTCTTGTAAAAGCGTTTGATTTACCACGCTATAATTACAATAGTGGTGAAATACCTTTCAAAGATGTTAACTATTCTTCACATGGTTTAAATATTTTCATTATTTACAAGCTGGGAATCACGTCAGGTACGACACCTGATACATTCAGCCCCAATGCTTTTATTACAAGAGGCCAGGCAGCCAAAATGTTGAAAGCAACGGAAGATTCAAAGCCAAAAATGGTTACGCTGGAAGCAAATGAACTTGGATTTGACCAGATTAGAAGAATTGAAGCAGATGCGATCGATTCGGATTTCTTTGAAGGGTTATTAGTGCAAGGAAAATATTTGCCGACAGGCTATTCCGGTGATCAGATTCAGCTTATTCCTTTAAAAGAAGGAACAAGTACACTTGTTGTATCCGGAGTGAAAGACGGAAGTGAACTTTATAAAAAGTATTATATCCATATGAAAAAGGAAAATGGTGAATTGGAACTGTCGCTCGAGCAAACTGAAGATTCATTGCCTACCGTAGCGACGTTATGGTTTTACGAAAATTCAATGACTGAACCGATAAGCGAACCTGTTCAGAACATATCCCTTGAGACAATGGACGGTGAGAAGCTTTCAGATAGTGTAGAGTTCGAACAATGCGCTACGAAGGGTGGCTGTATTGTCATCGACAAACCCGGTCAGTATATCGCGACAGTCCGTTTTGCCGGGGGAAAAGTGGTGCGCTACGGAATTGATGCAAAACCGAACAAATCCAGCATTTACTATGATATTCAGACGATAAAAGAACAGAGGGAAACGGTATTCGAGCTCGATAAGAATTTCGATATTGGAAAACATATCATCCGAACAAAAGATGCGGAGCAAATAGCAACTGTAACAAGAGATCCAGGGACGAATGTGTTCCGTGCTAAAGCGACTGGTGAGAAAAGGGGTTATATCTCAGTTGATTTCGAGAAGACGGTCACTGATCGAGAATTCTTTAGCGAAAACGAATGTTTCATGAATGTATGGTTAGGAATAACTGTAAATGTTGGCCAAATCGGGTCCATTGTAAATGTAACGATTAACCGGAATCTAATGCCGGATCATTAAATTTCCAAGCAGGCGTATTGTATTTGCCTGCTTTTTTGTGCATACAATAAGAATTTTATGTAAACTAATAGGGAAATGGAAAATACAGGGGGTTCTGCTTATGCAATATGATGCAAAAGATGCCGGACAATATTTGGAAATGCTCGAAGACGACTGGCGCAAAGAGAAGCTTCTTGCAATCCGGCAAATGATTTTATCCTATGCGCCTGAATTTGGAGAATCGATCCGCTATAAGATGCTGAATTTCGGTAAGGATGAACATTATATTTTCGCATTGAACGCGCAAAAACATTATGTCAGCCTCTATGTTGGCACGATCGAAAAAATTGAAAATGCAGAGGCGCTCTTGACGGGCTATAACTATGGCAAAGGATGTATCCGGATTAAGAAGACGATCAACATGGAAGAGACGGGACTGCGAGACTTTATTCATAAAACTATCGATATGTGGCGGGCCGGGGAAGATACGGATTGTTAAAGAAGGGGGACTGCTCTACGCGGTCCTTTTTTATTTGTTGGTGTTTATGTTAGAATGAAATTGCCAAGTTTTGTTATTCCGAAAATCTCATTCGGGAAATAAAAGTTAACCAGTTTTTATCTGAAATCATTCAAATTTGAAGGGAAGTAAGATGAAAATGACGATGCTAAACAAAGTAACAGCAGTTATGGATGAAGTTGATTTTTCAGGGACAGTTTTGGTTAAACGAAATAATGATGTATTACAGCAACAGAGTAGTGGTTATGCAAATCGTGCAGATTGGATTTTGAATAATGTAGAAACACGATTCGGAATTGCTTCCGGTTGCAAAATCTTTACAGCAGTAGCGATTTGCCAGCTTGTAGAGAAGGGGCAGCTTTCATTTGAATCGAAGTTATCCGAAATTTTGGATATTCCGTTTACTCGATTCGATGAAGAAATCACGATCCACCACCTCCTGACACATACCGCGGGAATACCGGATTACTTTGACGAGGAAGTAATGGAGGATTTTGCAGATTTATGGGTGAATCAGCCGATGTATTTAATGCGAAACGGTCGTGATTTTTTGCCGCTGTTCCAGCATGAACCAATGAAGTTGGCAGTCGGCGAGCGCTTTCATTATAATAATGCCGGCTATATACTGCTCGGTCTTGTCGTCGAGCAGGTAAGCGGCAAGCACTTTGACGAGTATATGACGGAAAAAATATTCAATCGTGCAGGGATGGAGCACTCAGGGTACTTTGAACTCGATGCATTGCCTTCAAATACGGCGCTCGGCTATATTGAAAAGGAAGATGGCTCATGGAAAACGAATATTTACTCTGTTCCCGTAAAAGGCGGGGCGGACGGGGGCGCTTTTGTCACTGTGGAAGATATGCATCGTTTCTGGCAAGCATTGATGAAGTTTGAACTTTTAGGCGAAGCGATGACGCAGCAATTATTAACGCCATATATTCATACGGATGAAGATTTTGACCGGTTTTACGGCTACGGTGTGTGGATTGATAAGAAGGAAGATTGTATCTCGAAATACCATGTGATGGGCTACGATCCTGGGGTGAGCTTCCACTCGGCATTTTATCCGGAGAGTGGTCTGGTTAGTGTCGTCTGTTCGAATAAAAGTGAAGGCGCATTTAACGTTTTTAAGGAAATTGAAAATGCTTAGTATGGAGCCAGCTAGCTGAGGCTAGTTGGTTTTTATGTAAGCCCGAAATATAAAAAATAGCGCACCTTTACGGTACGCACGACAAATGGCCAACTATCCTAAATTTTTTTCAGATAGTTGGCTATTTTGCACATGTGGCTTGAATATTTTCTGACCAAGGCATGTAGTTATGTAAAATCTCAGGTTGCTGATGAAATGGTAAATTTGGTAATTCCGTCATCAGCTTCACCAGATACTGATAAAAATCAATCCCGTTTGCTTTGGCCGTTTCAGCCAAGCTTAAACAGATGGCATTCGCATTGGCACCCGCTTCGCTCACAGAGAAAAGCCAATTTTTACGGCCAATAACATTTGGACGAATCGCATTTTCAGCGGGATTATTGTCAATTGCGATGTGACCGTTATCAAGAAAGACTTTTAACTCATCTGCTCGGCTCAATGTGTAGTCCGCTGCTTTCGCAATTGCGTTTTTACCAAAGAAAGGAGAACGGTCAATCCAATCGAAAAATTCAGCTACGATGGGCTTTGCTTCTTGTTGACGAACTCGCACACGTTCTTCCGGTAAAAGGTGTTTGATTTTACGCTCGATGTGAAATAAACGATCGCAATATTCAACACCTATTCGCCCGTTTTTACTATCAGCTTTCAGCCAATAACGTCGTACGTGCGCCCAACAGTTAGCGAACTGAACATTAGGCAATTGACCATAAGCCGAATAGCCATCACAAATCACAGTCCCTTTGAACCCTGCAATTAAATTTTCTAATATAGCTCGCCCTCGTGAGAGAGCGCTCTTAAATAAAACGATAATAGGACCTTCACTTTGTACACTACGACATACCCAGTTATAGGCGTTCGATTGAGCGGATTTCCCATCTGAACGTTTGAGTATTTGTGCATACGTTTCATCCACATGCAGCACAGATTTCGCCGTCAATAGTTGCTTCATCAAAACATAAAGCGGTTGAAGCCAATCTTCTGCTACGCGTATTACCCAATTGGATAAATTCTTATCGTTGGTATGTAGGCCATGTCGCTCCCATTCATTTACCTGACGGTAAAGAGGCAAGTACTGGATAAACTTATCATAGATAAGTTTTGCTAAAACAGTGGGTCCGGCAATGCTTCTTTGGATAGCGCCTTGTGGTGCTTTACCACGTTTGATTTGTGCTTTTTGTAGGGCATCTTTTTTACACGCTTTGCACTCATAAGCATGTTCAAAATGTTGTACACGTTTCAACGTAGCTGGAATAAATTTCGCTTCTTCACGTACCATCGTTGAACTGAATTCTACCATTTCACCGAGACAACAATCACAAGCTAAATTAGCTGGATGATGATGAATTTCCTCAACTTCAATATCCTCACGAAACGAATCATTTCGTTTTTTATTTGTCTTTTTACGAGTAACGGTATAACTAACCGTTTCCGTGCTTTGTTCTTCTGTCTGCTCAGGTTCGTTAAAAGACGGATCTTCTTCAAATAAAGAGCCCTGTCCGTCTGGTGCTTGATATTTGGATTTCTCTGACTTAGAGCCGTATAAGGCTTTCGTTAATTGACGAACTTGTTCCGTCAACGCTTCTATTTGTCGATTTGACTGAGCTAACTGTTCTTCAAGTAATCGTATAATACGTTCGTTTTGTTCTTCTTGCTTCTGTTTAACAAGCGTCAAATCGTTCACCACTTTTCCGTTCAAGTTATATGTGGATGATTATACCATTTAATATATGATGATTAAAAGATACCTTTTACAGATTTTGCAATTGCCTTCGGCTGTTGTAGAGATAATCCTTCCAACAACCAACGCAGCTCTTGTTGCGAAAGTTTGCGTACCTCATTTTCATCTTTTGGCCATTGTAATTTCCCATTATCTAATCGTTTATAAAGCATGGCGAAGCCATCTCCATCGAAATACAAACATTTATACCGATCCTTGCTCCATCCAGAAAACAGAAAGATAGAATCACTATACGGATCCAATTCGAAAGAATCTTGAATGAGCGTTGCGAGACCATCAATACCTTTACGCATGTCTGTCTTACCGCAGATGATGTAGATGTTTTGCACGCTCGTAAAATCCTGTTTCATCCCTTCAGCTCCTTCATAATGGTTTGGATAATGCGCTCATCTACGCCATTGAAGAAGGAAATTTCAGCCACAGCGGTTTTAATTACACAACTTGGCTCAGCAGTGTATTGAAGAGAATGATTCGAAGAAGTTTCAACTGGAAGAGGATCGAGTTTGACGGGAACAATGGTTAATTTGTTTTTAGACATAAATGGCACCTCCTTTGGTTGATACATTTATCGTACCGGAGGTGCCTGATGTTTTATATGCGTTGTTTGATTACGGGCTTACGTTTTTATTATTGTGGGGGAGGGTTTTCTAATATGTAGCCCCGTTCTTCTAATAAATCGCGAAAAGTTCTAATATAATGCCGAACTTCTAATATAATCGTTCAATGTTCTAATAACCCGTGGAAATGTTCAAATATCCTTCTACGATGTTCTAAAATCCTGTTCAAGTCTTCTAATAAGTGCAGCAGATGTTCTAATAAACGTAAAAAATGAATAGGCTACCCTCAATATTGCCGGGAAATTCACCCAAAAACGACCCCTGCACAGGAGTTTTCTAATAAGTATCCGGTTTGTTCTAATAACCCGTTCAAATCTTCTAATAACCGCAGCAAAAGTTCTAATAAAATCAGACCATCTTTTATGAAAGTACGGTTTTCTAATATGTAGCTCCGTTCTTCTAATAAATCGCGAAAAGTTCTAATATAATGCCGAACTTCTAATATAATCGTTCAATGTTCTAATAAATCATAGAAATGTTCAAATAACCTTCTTCGATGTTCTAATATCCTGTTCAAGTCTTCTAATAACCGTAGCGAATGTTCTAATAAAACCCAAACCATCGTAAGTAACCCCTCAATATTGCCGGGAAATTCATCCAAAACCGCCCCCACACCCGAGTATTCTAATAAACCCCCGAAATGTTCTAATAACCCATCCAAATCTTCTAATAACCGCACCAAATGTTCTAATAAAAACCGCACTACCATCAGCATCCCTCAATATTGCCAGGAAATACCGCTCCCCACACCCGAGTATTCTAATAAACCCCCGACATGTTCTAATAACCCGTTCAAATCTTCTAATAACCGCACCAAATGTTCTAATAAAAACCGAACCAACATCAGCACCCCTCAATATTGCCAGGAAATATCGCCCCCACACCCGAGTTTTCTAATAAACCCCCAGAATGTTCTAATAAACCCCCGAAATCTTCTAATTACCGCACCAAATCTTCTAATAAACCCCAAACCACCGTCACCATCCCCCAATATTTCCCGGAAATTATCGCTAAAACCATATCTCCACCAAAATTTCAAACCACGCTTCCGAATTCTGCGGAACACTTCGTAAAACTGCGCAACACCACACCCACAAAAAAAGCGCCCGCACAGACCATGCGAGCACTTCCTTTATCATACGTCTACCGCGTCAACACCTTTAACCTTTTCACGATCCGCTTTCAACGCGATATAAACCATCATCACCAAAATGAGTGAAGTTCCGAGCCACTGGAAACCGCCGAACGGTTCTTTCAGCCATAAAACGGTTGCCAGCACGGCAGTCAGCGGTTCGATATTGCCGAGCAGGCTCGTTTCTTTCGCAGTAAGCGTTTGAAGGCTTTCGATGTAAAACCAGAACGCCAGCATTGTGCCGAAAATAATAACGACAATCAAATAAAAGACAGTTTCGCCAGTCCATAACGACATCTCCACATCCCAGGGAGGCTGCACAAAACTCATCGTCAATCCGGCCAGAAACATTGCCCAGCCGACAACGACAAGCGAGTCAAAGCGTTTTAATAGCGGAATGACATAGAGCGTATAGAAGGCAAGCGTTACGCCGGACAGTAACCCCCATAAAATTGCAGGGAGCGGTACGGCGAACGCGGAAAGGGAACCGTTTGTTAAAAGAAAGAAGCTTCCGCTAAGAGCGAGTACAATTGTGACCGCATCTTTTTTCGTGAATGTGGACAGGCCACGCACCGTCACCCAAATAATAATCATAACCGGTGCCAAGTATTGCAGCAATGTTGCGACCGCCGCATTGCCTTCTTTAATCGAAGCCATATATGTATACTGAACCCCCAGCATTCCGATAATCGCGAAAACGAGTAAACGGAAAGCATCCCGTTTTTCCCGCCAAATCTTGAAAATTTGCCCCCGGTCTTTAAATATTGCCTGGGCAATTAAAAGAAGAATACCGGCAATGACAAGGCGTGTTGACACAAGCCAGTTCACTTCAATGCCAAGAGTAAACAGCTGCTGTGCCATCGTTCCGCCGATACCCCAGAAAAAACTGCCGCTTACCACTAATAAAAAGCCAATCATTCGTTTATTTTTCATGCTTAACCCTCACATTATGTATAATTACTTCATTGTAACGAATTATTATTCAGATAGCTAGAACGCTTTATAAACGATTGGCTTGCAAACTTGAAACAGATTTATTTATTTTTTTAATATAATAAAACCTTAAATGTCCCTTTTTCGGTACATGAAAGGATATATAGTCAGAAAAAGGAGGTTAATTCTGATGCTAACAATTAGTGCAGGTCATTACGGAAAGGGGACAGGTGCCTCGAGTTATATGGATGAAGGAGAGGAGACGGTCGCACTTGTTCAGGAGCTCGGGAAAAAATTGCGCCAAAAAGGGGTGAAGGTCAACGTTATTATTGATAAACAATCCAAGAACCAGCTGCAAAATTTGGCTTATATAGTGAAACAGCATAACGCAACACAACGGGAACTTGATGTCAGCGTTCATTTCAACTCTTCACCAACACGGCAAAAAGAAGGAATCGGAACAGAAGTACTGTATGTGAATCCGTCTATCTCAACATTTGCGCAAAAGATGAGCAGTGAAATTGCAAAAGCCGGAAAGTTTAAAAATCGTGGGGCAAAACAGCGCACGAACCTGGCTTTTTTAAATGGGACAGCAAAGAAGGCCATCCTCATAGAAGTATGCTTTGTCAATTCAGTGCAGGATGTAAAGTTATACCGCTCCAACAAAAATCACATAATCGATGCAATTGCCGAGACATTGACAAGTTATTTCCCGAATACAGCACGGTCAGTAAAATCGGCACCTCTGCAGACACCGAACAAGCAGACGATTACAAGCAAGGCATTACAGCAGAAAGCGGAAGCACTATTTCAGGACAAAGAGGCTGTACGTGAGCAACTTAAACAGGGGGTTCAAATTGGCGCGTTTCAGCCAATATGGTTGGAAAACTTCGAACTCGGCAAATTAACGTTTTACGATTATATTGCGCTTACAACGTTGCAATATCAAAAAAATAACTCGAATATGTAACCTTTTTCCCCTTAAATCGACTAATGTAGTGAAATTACCGAAAGGATGGAACGATATGAAAAAAATTGCACCTTTAGCATTATCTGTACTGCTGCTCGGCACCGTAACGGCTTACGCTGATCAGCCAACAACAGAAGGGAATGAAGAAGTGGAAAAAGCGGCGACATTCATCCAGCACAGAGGGAATATTACTGCAGTCGAACAGAGGGAAAATGCCAAATTATTTACGGCACAACTGGAAGGCAATGTATTCAATTTCTATGTAGATAACAAAACGCTTGTTTTTGATGAGCATGGCAATGAAGCAGAATTGAAAACTGGTGATACGATTTCACTTTCCATTTACGCGGATCAGCCAATGATCTTAATTTATCCGCCGCAATATGCACCACCTGTCGTGATTGTGGAAAAAGATGATACGGCCAACTCAGTAAAGGTCGCGCAGTTTGATGAAAACTTCTTAAGTGACGACGGAAAATTAAAGCTGAATCTAAATGAAGAGTCGGTCATTGTAGATTCTAAAGGCGAAAAAGTGGCTGCTAAGGATTTGAAAAACTACAGCGCAATTGTATTTTACGGACCAACGACAAAGAGCATTCCGGCACAGACAGCACCAGAAAAAATCATCGTATTCCCCAAACTTGATGATGAAATGGAAAAGCCTGAAATTGCCCAAGAAATACAGGAAATAATCGGTGAAGATTACAAAGAAGTCGATGGCAAAATCATGGTGCCATTACGTACTGTCGCAGAAGAACTTGGCTATAAAGTCGTTTCGACAGGAAAGGGCGCGGTCATCTCTAAAGGCGCATTGTCGTACACGATTACACGCGGAGAAAAAACCTATGGCCATAACCGGGCACTGAAACATTTTGACGTTGCACCGGCGTTACTCGAAGAAAACAAAACGTATGTAGAGTATGATTTTGTTAAGGGTTTACTGAAATAAAATTAATACTAACAGGCTAAAATTCATTCTTTTCATGAATTTTAGTCTTTTTATGGAAACGAAAACCCCCTGCTATGCGGGGGGTTCTAAAAAGCTTTTAGCTATGGACAAAAAAAATACTCCAGTCGTACAATAAAATCAGGTCTGGTCAACCGATTACGTACGAAAGGAGCTCCAATATTGGATAATAAAAGTTTAGCACATACAACATGGAATTGTAAGTATCACATCGTGTTTGCGCCAAAATACAGAAGAAGAATAATCTATGGGAAAATAAAAGCAGATATCGGTAAAATATTACGTCAACTGTGTGAAAGAAAAGGCGTAGAGATTATTGAAGCTACAGCGTGTCCCGATCATATACATATGTTAGTGAGTATTCCACCAAAGCTTAGTGTATCTGCGTTTGTGGGGTACCTTAAAGGGAAAAGCAGTTTGATGATATTCGATCGACATGCCAATTTGAAGTATAAATATGGCAACCGAAAATTTTGGTGTCGAGGGTATTATGTGGATACGGTAGGTAGAAACAGAAAAGTCATTCAAGAATATATAAAGAATCAATTGCAGGAAGATCTGCTCGAAGATCAGATGACGATGAAAGAATTTATCGACCCATTCACAGGGGAAGAACTAAATCGAAGAAAAAAATAAGTACACCGCTTTAGCGGTAGTCGGAAACGTAGTGCGGTTGGCAGACCTTTCAGAGCGTCTTTAGACGTGGGCCAGTAACCCAGCGTTTCACGCGCAGAGAAAACCACCAGTTCAACTGGTGGTTTTTATTTTTGCATGCAAACAGGTGCTTTGAATTAAAATCAAAGCACCTTGTCTTAGTGGATAGAGCGGGGCTGTTTCTTTATGAGAATAACAAACAGGCTTGCCATGACACAGCAGACACCGGCCATAAAAAATGCCCAAGTATAAGTATTGAAATAGGAATATAACATCCCCCCGCCATAAGCGGCAGTTGCTGCACCTACTTGGTGGGAAGCAAAAATCCATCCGTAAATAATCGCGCTTTTATGTACACCGAAAATTTGCCTTGAAAGATTGATGGTCGGGGGTACAGTTGCCACCCAATCCAAACCGTAAAATACAGTGAAAACCAGAATCCAAGTCAGATTGCCCTCCATTAACGCAAAAGGCAGCAAGACAAGGGAAGCGCCTCTAAACAAATAATACCAGAACAGAAGCCAGCGATTATCGATACGATCTGACAGCCAGCCCGAAAGTGTTGTCCCTACCATATTGAAAACGCCCATAAACGAGAGCAGGGAAGCAGCCGTGACAATCGGGATGCCGAAGCTGATGCAGTATGAAATAAAATGAGTCCCGACAAGTCCGTTTGTTGAAAAGCCGCAGAAAAAGAAACTTCCTGCCAATAGCCAAAACTCTTTCGCCCGTACAGCTTCGGCCAATCCTTTAAATGCCAGAACAATCGGATTGCCTTTTGCCTGATCGTCCGCGACCTCCGCATCCTCTGTCTGTCCGTAGGCTAGGATGCCGATTTCCTTCGGTGTGTTTCGCATAAATAAAGAAATGATCAGAAACATCACAGCACTTATCGATATAATGAAACCGACTGCCAATCGCCATGAATAATTTTCGATAATTGTCGCAAGTAAAGGGAGCAGGATGAGCTGGCCCATTGCGGTACTCGCTGTCAGAATCCCTGTTGCAAGACCTCTTTTTTCTTTAAACCAGTGATTCGCTACATATGGACTTAAAACCGTTAAAAACAGACTGGAACCAAGCCCGATAATAACTCCCCAAATAATGATCAAATGCCACGACTGATTCATCAGGAAAATTAATAATAGACCGATCAGTAACGTGCCCATTGAAGCGAGCATCATTTTCTTTAATCCGAATTTCTGGAGTAATGCTGCCATGAATGGTCCTGCAAATCCGTAGAAAAACAAGCTGATTCCAAACGCCAGGGAAATCACCTGACGATTCCAGCCAAACTCTTGTTCAAAAGGAGTTAAAAAAACCCCGGAAGATGCCATCGCAATCCCGGCGGCAATAATGGAGCAGAATGATATAGCGAGAATAATCCAGCTATAGTGAATTTTTTTCAACTGAACACCGCCTTCTATTACTATATTTCAATTTTAAATAGAAATGGATCATATGTAAAATTGTATTTTCAGATTGTTTCGAAATTTATCGCGCGATGTTTAACTAACATGGCAATCACCTTGTGCTGTACTGAATATATTTCCCGCACCGATAGCATATGTTAGGTTACAACACTAGCAAGGAAGTGGTTCCAATTATTGATAAGGCACTCATCATGATTATTGCTTTAAGAATTATCTCGGGAAGTATTGAGTTGACGGCTGCTGCGTTAATGTTTAAATTCAATGATTTGGAAAAGGCCTTTTATATTAATACGTTACTCGCACTGGTCGGTCCGGTAATTTTAATCGTTACAACGGGACTAGCATTGCTTGGCCTGGCGGAAAAAATCTCATTGGCTCGAATAATATGTCTTTTCTGCGGGATTTCACTTATCCTTTTCAGTTTGAAATCCGGTTGAAAATACTGCAAAAAGGACCTGTACAGCTTATGCTGTCAGGTCCTTATTTCTAAGTGTTTTCTTTTGGTTCGATATCCTCTATTTTAATGTACTTCCACACGAGGAATAAAAGAAGTAGTCCTAAAATTCCCGCCGTAATATAGCTGATATTGAGATGCTCTTTCATGACTAGGGACATAATCGGCGGACCTGCCGCAACACCGATAAATCTCGCAGAACTGTAGAATGAGGATACGGTTCCACGCAATTCTTTACGAATATTATCCGTGATAATGGTATCAAGAGCAGGCAATAGTGCACCGATCGCGATTCCGACGATACTTGTAACGATCAGCAGCAGAAACAGTTTTTTGCTTGTATAACCGACGAAAATAATGCTGGCTGACATGGCAATGAGGGAAACAACGATAATTTTCTTAATTCTTTTCAAATCCCCTTTAATTTTCCGGCCGGAAATAAAAGAGGAAATACAAAGAAGCAGCAGCGGGATGGCCAGTACAAAACCTTTCTTAATCCCTTTAATATCATGAACTGTTTCCAGATTTTCTGATAAGAAAAATAGCATACTGAATAATATGAGCATCACAAGGGCTCCATTAAGGAATACCGTATACAGCCATCTTCCTTCGTCTTTAAAAACCTCTTTTGTATTGTCCAAAAACCCCTTAAACTTTAAAGGTTCATCTTTTTCTTTAGGCACTTTTACAAAGAAGAATATAAGGGCAATGGAAATTAAACTGAGTGCTGATATAGAAAAGAACGGAAGAAACCATAATATAGCAGCAAATATTGAACCTAAAATGGGACTCAGCACTTTACCGAACGTATTGGACGTTTCGATGACACCTAAAGTCGAACTGATTTTTTCGTCATCATCCTGATACAGGTCACCTACAAGCGGTAAAACGATGGGCATCGCTCCTGCGGCACCTATTCCTTGGATGATCCTTCCGATAATAATCATTGTATACGGATCCTCCATTTTCCATGAAGCAAACCCGGCGATCAAACCTCCGATTAACGCTAAAATCAGACTTGGTAAGATGACGACTTTCCGGCCAAAGCGATCAGATAAATAGCCAGCTACCGGAATTAGAAAAATTGCTGCCACTGAATAGCTTGTAATGATCATGCTCGACTGAAAAGATGTAATTCCGACTTTGTCCTCCAATATTGGAAGTACCGGAATAAGCATTGAATTTCCTAAAGTCATGATGAGAGGAATAGAAGTCAGACTTACAATGCACCATATACTTACCTCTCCTTTATTTTTATCCATTATCACACCTCGACTAATTATGTTTGTCTAGGTATGGTTTCCTCTCGAGCTCTTTTTATAGGCGATGTCTTTATGTCTAAACTGCTTTAATTAAAATAATAGAAGAAATGCCTGTTTTCCAAAATAGATGCCAAATCCGATCATAAATATTGATGAAAAGACCGTGACAGTTTTCAAGAGCTTAACCGACAATAATTTGCGGGCGACACTGGACAGAAATGAATAAAGAAAATCGACAAGAATAATGCCGAGCAATATGGCACTGCTAATTAATATGATGTCCAATCCCGTAGCGATTCCTGCTGTTTTTGCGAGAATAGATCCGTAAATCCCCAGCCAGAAAAGGATTGTAATGGGATTCAGCAATGACATTAACAATCCGGCTAACAATGAATGTCTAAATCTCAGGATCCTGCCGGTTTTTGAATTCATTTCAATTTTATGTAGCGTCAGCAAACTTTCAATCCCGGTATACAAAAGTACAAAACTGCCAAATGACCATAAAATTGTTTGTAAAAGAATCGAATCGATAAATTTTCCGACGCCAAAATAAACGACGAACATGTATGCGATGTCGGTAGTCAATGCACCCAGGCTGAAAAACCACGCATGAAAAAAACCGTTTTTTAATCCCGTATTTAATAGAACGTTCTTAACAGGCCCGAAAGTAGCGGCCATGGTTATGCCTAAGAAAATATAGGTAAATAATGAATTCATACACTGTCCTCCATCAATTAGATATTTGTCCATTTTATCCGTAGGTAAGGTTTTTTAGGACTAGTATTAGGCTATGCGGTTAATTTATTTTGGACGATTTTTACACGGTAATTAAGGGAAGGGGAGGTCCGTAGTTATTTACTTTGCTCAACATTCAAACATAGATTATTAAATGGGTTTACTGTTATAATTTTAAAGGAATGATGATATTCGCCAAATCGAAACAATAGGGAGGCAGTTATTATGCAAATCGATAAGAATATGCAGGAAATGTTTTCGAACTTCATTTTACAACGAGTAAAAGAGGACAAGATGGAGGAAGCAAAAGCTTTACTTGCCGAAAATTTCAAAAAGCAGGATGAAGGTACATTTACAAAAGAGGACGTCGAACAGTTTGTTCCGAAAATGTTGGACTATTTAAAGCCGGAAAAAATTGAAGAGATTCGGACAATCGCCAAGCAATTTTCAATCAATTTCTAATAAATAATAGCTGTTCACAAAATTTTTATAAATTTAAAAGGAATCCATTTGTTCGAAATATTACGAACTGGATTCTTTTTTTTACCCTTCAGAAAACAACGACAATTCCCTCTACAGCAACAATAATAAACAGACCCTTTACCCTTTCTTTCAGCATGACAAACCAAAAACATTATACTATGTAATCTTTTTGTAATTAGACTGTAACAAGATTTTGACATTAAATATGGATTTACCTCTATTTTTTTCCGGTTTTGTACTATACAATGAGGTGGACAGCTTATGAAAGGATAGGGAACAATGAATCAAAAACTGATTACATTGGTTGTTGCAATCTTCCTCGTTTGTACACTAGCTGTTACACCGACATCAGCTAAAGTAGTATTTGCAGATGTTGCGACAACCGATGCCACTTACGACGAGATCCAGTATTTAATCAGCCTTGGAGCGATTAAAGGATATCAGGAAAAGGGCAAAACATACTACAAACCCAATATGAGTGTGACGCGTGCACAAGCTGCGAAAATGGCAGTCATTGCTGCAGGTAAAAGTCCGCTGAAAGTAACTAAATCCTCGTACACAGATGTGAAAGTCGGTTCAGAACAATCGACATACATCGAACGTGCACGTCAACTTGGATTATTTACTACAACATCAGGGAAATTTTCTCCTAATGCCACTTTGTCTCGTGAAGAAATGAGTCACGTTTTATCTATCGCATTTAATTTAAATGTAAGTGACTATAAAGAATTGCCGGTGTACTTCCCAGATGTATCGAGTTCGAATACATATGCTCCGTATATTAAAGCAATCTACTATAATGGGATTACAAAAGGTAGTGACGGAAAATATATGCCAAAAAGCTCAGTTACTCGAGCACAGTTTGCATCATTTATCGCTAGAGCAAAAAGCGATAAATTCCGACTAGCCTTACCCGAGCACCTTGATTCAGTTGATACGACACAGGTAATTGGTCTTGTATCCGTAACAACAGACGGCTTAAATGTTCGTACAAAGCCGACAACATCAAGTGCAGTGATTGGAAGAGTAAATAAGGGCGGTAAGTTATCGGTATATGCTGTGGAAGGTGATTGGTTAAAAGTTTCTTATCAAGGCTATTACGGCTATATCAGTAAATCATATGCGAAATTCCTTGCACCAGACGGCAATGCCATTGGACCATCAATTAAAGCTGTCAAGACAAATACAATTATAAATCTGTATTACAAACCGACATCGTCATCGAAAAAAATTAAACAAATTTCTGCCGGTTCAACATTGTCAGTCTATAAAGAAATTGACGGCTATTATTTAACAACAGCTGGGGGAGTTCCTGGCTATATTGTAAAAAATAGTACGACGGATGTAGGGGGTTCCAATGTGAATCCGCCACCATCAGAAACGGATTCCGATAACAATAATCCAATCGTAACATCCGGCACAACAGGTAAAGTAACAGTTGCGAGTTTAAACATGCGCAAATCCGCTTCAGGATCATCAGCGACAATTAAACAGTTATCAAAAGGAACAGTAATTGCGGTACATTCCATTGATGGCTATTGGGCAAAAGTAACTGCGGGCAAAGATACAGGCTATGTGCACAAATCGTACATTAAACTAGTGAACGAAAAAGGCAGTCCTGTAAAAGACCGTATTATTATTTTAGACCCGGGCCACGGTGGTAAAGATCCGGGTGCTGTTAACTCGGGCAGTACTGAAAAAGCGATCGTTCTAAAAGTCGGCAATCTTGTCAAACAAAAACTTGAAGCGAACGGCGCAAAAGTCTTCTCTACGCGTACAGGGGATACATTCCCGACATTACAGGATCGTGTAAACCTTACAAAAAACAAATTCGGTGAAATATTTGTCAGTATCCACGTAAATGCTGCGACATCAACAAGTGCTCAAGGTACTGAAACGTACTACAGCATCACAACAGGTGACCAGTATGAAGAGGATAAAAAGCTGGCAACTTATATCAATACTGAAATTGTTAACAATGCGAACATGAAAAACCGTGGCGTTAAAGAAGCACAGTACTATGTGACACGCAATATGATCATTCCTTCTGTATTGGTAGAACTTGGGTTCATCTCGAATGCAGAAGACCGTAAAAAATTAATCAATGACAAGTACGTGGAAATCTATGCACAATCCATTTATAACGGGATTGTTGATTACTACAGAAAATAAAATATGCTGTTTGATGGCTTAGTTCTTTTAAAAGGACTAAGCCTTTTTTATTTATAATTAATAGAAATATATGGTAAAATTTATTGGAATAGCTTTTGCATTTGGGGGTTGAAATAAAGCAATCATGTTTAACCGAAAATTGTTGAAGTAGTGAATAAAAAATAATAAATAGTGAGGTGATGTAATTGACATTTAAAATGATAAAAAAGGAATTCAAGTTGGTTGGCATAAAGGGCAGTGGGGAGTATGAAAACTTTGGAAGTGAAGTACCATTGCTTGCAAAACAGTTATTAAGTCGTTCGAATGACTTCGATTTTCCGACCGAAAGTGAAATTGCATTGTATGAGCCTAAAAAGAGTGCCGATCATACGACGGGCAATTTCTATGTAGGACTTATCGTTCACGAGAAATTGAACAAAATCCCTACAGGAATGGATTATTTAGAGACAAATAACCATTATATCACGACTAGAGGCAACATAATGGAACTAGATAAACTTCATGAAGGTTTGCTTAAATGGGGAACAGCGCAAGGTTATAAAAGAGATATGGATTCGTATATTATCGAAACTTATCACTCCGTCAACGAGGGGGAAGAAGTAGAAATCTATTTACCAATCATTGCGTAAAACTTAAAAGGGAGAAGAAAATGAGCGGAAAATTAGTGAGAGTCGGAACAACATACATACCGGTAACGGACGTGGATCTATCTGCTGAATGGTATGTGAAGAACCTGGAAGCGGCTTTAAGCTATAAAGACAAGGATAAAGCCATCTTAAACTTTGCAAATCAAAGTTTCTTTCTAGTGAAATCGAATGAAAATGCCACTGCCAATTTTAAAGATAAATATGGAAACGAACGTTTTTCGATAACATTTGAAGTTGATGGATTACACGCTTTAGCAAAATTGCATGAAGAATTTCTGCAAAGCGGTGTAGAAGTCGGTGAGATTGAGAATCGCGGGCATGCCGGAAGGAATTTTGTCTTTTATGATCTGGATAAAAATAAATTCGATGTGTGGAGCGAACTGAGCCCTGCTTTTAAAAAATAATTTAATTAACCTCTCTACGAACTTAGTATGGATGAATTCCATACTAAGTTTTTTACGTAATAGTGAATCTTTTCTTGTTCTTACCCGTAAATAAACGTAGTGGCGAAAGAAATTGTTTAGTATTTTAATATGCATTTTCATTACATAAATTGATACTTATATTATAATTGGAATAATTGCTATATAATGGAATTTCGCTAGTTCTTATAAACAGGAGGTACGCTCATGGTATTACAACTGAAAGATGTGACGAAACGCTACCGTGATTTCGTTGCAGTAAACCGATTGAACTTTACAATTGAAAAAGGCGAAATATTTGGCTTAATCGGGCAAAATGGTGCAGGTAAAACGACTACATTCCGAATGATTCTGGATTTACAGGATACAACAGAAGGTACCATTACATGGGATGGGCAGCCGATTAAATCAGTGAGCCGTGATTTTTTAGGTTATTTACCGGAGGAGCGCGGTATTTTCCCGCAAATGAAAGTGGAAGAGCAGCTTTACTTTTTCGGCGAGCTGCATGGTATGGATAAAAACGAGCTGAAAAAAGATATCGACTTTTGGATCGAGCGCTTTGATCTGGAAGAAAAACGAAATGTAAAAGCCGAGACTTTATCAAAAGGGAATAAGCAAAAGGTTCAATTAATCGCCAGCTTTATTCACAAACCGGCATTTTTAATTCTTGATGAACCGTTTAGCGGACTGGACCCGGTTAACATGGAGTTGCTGAAAAATGCAATTCTGTATTTGCGCGACCAAGGAATGACGATTTTATTCTCAAGTCACCAAATGGATAACGTTGAGGAGCTTTGTGATCACTTATGTTTACTAAAGCGCGGTGAATCCCTGTTTTCAGGCTCGCTGCTTGATCTGAAAAAGCAGTACGGTAAAACGAAACTGACAGTACGTACTGACAAATCTTTTGAAGTATTAAGCAACTATCCAGGTGTAAATCATGTTAAAATGGAACGTGATTCACAGGCAGTACTGACACTTGAAGATGAAAAATATGCACCTGAAATTTTTGACCTGCTTTCAAACGGCAATTACATCGAAAAATTCAGTTTAGATTATTTATCGCTGCATGAAATTTTCAAAGAGAAAGTAGGTGCCGGCCTTGTCTAAATTTAAAGTGCTCATTAAAAAATTATATAAACAAAAAATTACATCAAAGTCCTTTATTTTAACAACATTGCTTTACTTAGTAGTGCTAAGCGGGTTTATGTTCTGGTCTGAAATCAAAGACCTCATTTTCTCTGGGGATGCCGATACAATTGCTGTTGTAAATGAAACTGAATTTGATATCGCGCAAGTACTGCAGGATACAGATGATGTCGAATATGTATATGTTGAATCAGGGGATATCGCGGATAAATTGAAGGACGGAGACTATTATGCGGCCTTTACCTTATCAGATGCAGATGGCAAACTAGCGGCGAAAATCGAATCATATGATCCGCTTCCGCTAAATGACCAGCAAGATTTCCAAAGTGCGCTAAGTCAAGCAGGTCAGCTGTATGCAATGAGTCAAATGGAATTATCACCAGAGCAGCAACAGCTACTATTATCGTCAGAACCGGTTATTACGTTGAATTCATTGAATGAAGCTGCGGATGACGGTAAATCTGCAGAAGAAAAAATGGCGGGTGTTTGGGTTTCATATGCGATTGGAATTATCATTTATATTTTTGTTGCATCGTATTTATCAATGATTACAACAGATGTTGCTTCGGAAAAAGGGTCTCGTGCACTGGAAATGTTATTAGTAAGCGTGAAGCCTGAAGTGCATTTCCGTTCAAAAATTGTCGGTGTATTTTTAGTCGCACTTACACAATTCGTTATTCTATTCGGAGGCCTCTTATTATTGCTACGCTTCTCGGATGGCGGAAACAAATGGTCAATTGTAACGGATCTGCTTAATTCTCTATCGATCAGTTACTTCTTGTATATTATCGGGTTCTTATTCTTAACGATTTTCATGTATTTAATTATCGGTGCATTATTCGGATCCCTTGTTTCAAAAGTAGAAGAGGCAGGGCAAGTAATGATGCCGGCAATGATGCTGACACTTGTTGGATTCTACGTAATGCTGACTGGTATGGGTAACCCGGATACAATGCTGATTAAAGTATTCTCTTACATTCCGTTTACATCAGGTATGGTTATGCCGATGCGTTTAGGTGCAACGGATATGAATGCCATTGAACCAATCATTAGCTTCGTTCTTTTAGTTGTAACAGTACTGACACTTTACTTCCTAAGTTTGTCATTCTACAAACGAAGTGTACTGACATATTCATCAGGCGGTATTATTGAAAAAATGAAAACGGTATTTAAAGTAACAACGTAAGTTTTAAATCATGCTCCCCCTTATGTGGACAGAAAATCTGTTCATCATAATGGGGAGTTTTTTCATGCCTTCCATTAAAAATTTCCATCCTAATATAAGTTAACCTAAATAAAAATATGGTTGACGTAAAAGAATGATTACTTTATATTTACGTTAACCTTATAAAAATATAGGTTAACAAAACGGTTTTATTTTAAATATTGTTTAAACAATTAAAATCTTACTGATCAATAGGGGGAAGTATTAATGAATTGGGTTCAATTAGCTGAAGAAGTTCTCGAAGGAAAAATACTTACGCATGAAGAAGCGTTAGCCATTGTCCATGCACCGGACGATGAATTGTTGCTATTAATGCAAGGGGCCTTTCTTATTCGGAAGCACTATTACGGTAAAAAGGTAAAACTAAATATGATTATGAATGCTAAAAGTGGCTACTGCCCTGAAAACTGCGGCTATTGTTCACAATCATCCATTTCTACTGCACCAATTGAAAAATATCCGTTTATAACAAAAGAAGAAATTATTGCCGGAGCCAAAAAAGCGTTTGAAAATCAGATTGGAACGTTTTGTATTGTTGCAAGTGGACGTGGACCGACACGGAAAGATGTAAAGGTTGTAAGTGAAGCGGTTCAGGAAATTAAAGAACAATACGGATTAAAAGTTTGTGCTTGTTTAGGGCTGCTAAAAGATGAACAGGCTGAACAATTAAAAACAGCTGGAGTCGACCGCTATAATCATAATTTGAATACATCCGAGAAGCATCACGATTATATTACCACTTCACATACATATAAAGACCGGGTCAATACGGTTGAAATTGCTAAAAAATATGGGATGTCACCTTGTTCGGGGGCCATTATTGGAATGCGTGAAACGAAACAGGATGTTGTTGATATTGCCTATGCACTTCATGCGCTGGATGCAGATTCCATTCCAATCAACTTTTTAAATGCAATTGATGGGACAAAGCTGGAAGGCACAAAGGAGCTGGATCCCCGCTATTGCTTAAAAGTACTCGCCTTATTCCGCTACATTAACCCAACAAAGGAAATACGAATCGCTGGAGGACGTGAAATCAACTTAGGGTCGTTACAGCCACTTGGGTTGTATGCTGCAAATAGTATTTTTGTAGGGGATTATTTAACAACAGAAGGTCAAGAGGAAAATGCGGATTACGCATTAATCAGAGATTTAGGCTTTGAAATTGAAATCAATGAGAAGCAGGCAGCACTTCAAATGTAGGCTGGATATGAGAGTTCATCTATCTAATTAATTAAAAAAAGCAATACTAGCAAGCGTCAACTCAACATGCGAGTAGCTATTCGCAAGCATTCGTAGTAAACTGATATTGTACGGAGAGATTTGTATCTAAAACAAGTCTCTCTTTTTTATGAACGAAAAACAGTAGTAAGGATGAAAGCATGAGAAAAAAAACAGAACTACAAGTAGAAAGTAAAGCGATTAAGGATTTGACGAATGGCAATCCATTAATTTTAAAAGATACAGTGGTAATGCCGGAAGTATCGATTGAAGAAGGCAGCCTACTTCATTTAGTTGATAAAAGCGGCGGCTATATTGCAACTGGCTATTACGGTATTCAAAATAAGGGAATCGGCTGGGTGCTGACTCGTAAAGAAAAAGAGCAGATCGATGTGAAGTTCTTTACGAAAAAAATCCGTGAATCTGCTGAAAAACGTGCAGACTTTTTTGCCTCTGAAGATACAACTGCTTTCCGTGTATTTAATGGCGAAGGTGACGGCATTGGCGGTTTGACAATTGATTTCTTTAACGGCTTTTACATGGTGAGCTGGTACAGTGAAGGGATTTATTCATTCCGTAATGATATCTATGAAGCATTGAATGCGGCAGTGAATACACGCGGGATTTATGAAAAACTGCGCTTTGATACAAATGGTCAATATATTAATCAGGATGATTATGTATCCGGTGAAAAAGGCGAATTCCCGCTGATCGTTCAGGAAAACGGCATGAACTTTGCGGTTGATCTGAATGATGGGGCAATGACAGGAATTTTCCTGGATCAGCGCAATGTACGTAAAGCATTACGTGACCGCTATTCAACAGATAAGACGGTACTGAATACATTCTCGTATACTGGTGCGTTTTCGGTTGCCGCAGCTTTAGGCGGAGCATCGGGTACGACTAGTGTCGATTTGGCAAAACGCAGCTTACCGAAAACAATTGAGCAATTCAGTGTGAATGGAATTGACTATGAATCACAAGATATTAAAGTGATGAACGTATTTGACTACTTCAGCTATGCCGCAAGAAAAGGCCTGAAATTCGATGTCGTTGTACTGGATCCGCCAAGTTTTGCCCGTACGAAAAAAATGACGTTCAGTACGTCAAAAGATTATCCGAAATTGCTTAAGGATGCGTTAACGATTACAAACAATGGTGGAGTAATTATCGCATCAACGAACAATGCAAGCTTTAATATGAAAAAGTTCAAAACATTCATCGACAAAGCATTTAAAGATTATGGGGCACGCTATAAAATTTTAGAAGAGCACCAATTGCCGGAAGATTTCACTGTGCCGCATAACTTCCCGGAATTCAATTATTTAAAAGTGGTCATCATACAAGTGATGAACTAATCGGAGTGATAAGATATGAAATACAATAAAACAACGATGCTGAAATTAATCAATGAGCATCGCGAACTGCATGACGAACTGAAAAAACTGAAATCGGAAATGGGACTGGAAAAAAACTTCGCGGTTAAAGCGCTGTACCATTCAGCTGTGGCTGAAGATGGCCCATATATGAAAGATTATCAGGACTTGGAACGTTTACGCTAATACAGACACCGCAACGATTGAATCCAATTGTTGCGGTGTATTTTTTTGAGCGTGACCATTAAATTAACTGTATATAATCATGATACAATACAGCTATAATATGTAAAATTGAGGGGAAAACAGTTGAGTATTCGAGAACAAAGAAAACAACAGCGCAGGGAGCAAATTATACAGGCAGCAAAGTCTTTAATGTTGGACAGCGGAATTCAGCAAGTTCAATTACAGGACGTTGCAAATGAAGTAGGGATTGGTATTGCGACATTTTATCGTTATTTTGCGAATAAAGAATTACTCGTATTGGCAATCAATAATGAAATAACAAATGAAATGACAAATTCTATCAAGCACATTGCAAATGAACCTTTGACCGCTTATGAACAAATTGAACGGATATTAACTTATTATATTGAGTTAATCGATGACCCGCAGCATCAGTTTGTGAAGTTTTTTAAAGCATTCGAAGCTTATAAACCGATTTCTGAAGAGACATACGAGTACAAGGAATTCATAAATATTCGAAGAGAAATGGCCAATGTTTTGTATTCTATAGCAGAAAAAGGAATGGAAGACAAATCAATACGAGCAGGCATTGATATTCCTGAGTATGTGTTTACTGTCGTACAAAATATAAGTTACTTTACTGTAGAATCCTATTTGACCGAGCATGACCCTAATCTACCTGTGAAATTAGATCCTAAAAAGCAGTTAAAGCTGATTAAGGAGATGTTTTTACAATTCATAGCAACTAAAAATTGACGGACCGATCAAACATTGTTATTGTTAAATCGAGATAGTGATAGTTAACTATCATATTTTTAGGAGGATGATTTTGATGTCTCGATTAACGGGTAAAGTTGCTATTATTACAGGTGCTGCTCAAGGTATGGGTGCCGCCCACGCTAAGGCATTTGTAGAACAAGGTGCAAAAGTAGTTTTAACAGATTTAAATGAAGAAAAAGGGAAAGCGTTTGCTACAGAATTAGGGGAAAATGCGATCTTCGTAAAACAAAACGTTACTTCAGAGGAAGATTGGACAACTGTTATCGCGAAAGCAGAAGAAGCATTTGGTCCTGTAAACGTATTAGTAAATAATGCAGGAATTTCGATGAACAAAAATATGCTGGAAATGTCTTTAGATGAATACATGAAAATCGTCAATATCAACCAAGTATCAGTATTCTTAGGTATGAAAGCAGTGGCGGCTTCAATGATGAAAGCTGGTGGCGGTTCAATTGTCAACATTTCATCAATCAATGGCTTAGTTGGTGGTGCTGTAGGCTATACAGATACTAAATTTGCTGTTCGTGGTATGACGAAAGCAGCTGCGTTAAACTTGGCGCCAATGGGTATTCGTGTAAACTCAGTACACCCGGGTGTTATTGCAACACCGATGATCATGCAGGAAGATGCAAAAGCTGCAATCGAAGAATTTGCAAAGCATATCCCGCTGAAACGCGTATCACAACCAGAAGAAGTATCTCAATTAGTAGTCTTCTTAGCATCGGACGAGTCAAGCTACTCAACAGGTGCAGAGTTTGTTGTTGATGGCGGAATAACAGCACAATAATTTGAAAAAACTGCACTCCAATTGTTTTAGAGTGCAGTTTTTATTTGCTTTATTTTTTCGTTTTCTTCACTAACCATCTCTTATAGCTGTACATCGTTATCACTGCGAGCACAAGTACAATCAGCGTAATGACAATAACAAGCGTCCAAAATGAGCCTTCGTCATTATCATCGGAATTCGTTTCATCCTTTAATGTATCGACAAGTGAATCTACATCGTCGGCAATTTTTTCAGTTGTATCAGCTGCATTATCCTCTTCCTTCTTTGACTCCGCAGGCGCATTTACTGCAAATGAAAATGAACCTGATAATGGATGTCCATCCTCGCTAATACTATCCCATTCAACTGTATAAGTGTCATTTGGAAGAGGATCAAGCATTATTCCGGATAGGACTCCATCATTTACAGAAATAGAATGAATCTCCATCTCCTTACCATCACTTGCTAATACTTTAAATATACTGCCTTCTTCAATTTTTCCTTCATACGTTAAATCAATATTTTTAATATTTTCGTCAACCGTCTCACCTTCTGCAGGATTAGTTGATACTAAGTGTGTATGTGCGAATGCTCCCGGTACAAATAATAAAAATGTAGCAACAAACGATAATAATAATTGTTTCCTCAATGAAAAAACTTCCTTTCGATATTCATTTAGCAGTTCCCATTGCTGCAGAAAAATTAAAACAAATCTGCTGTAAATGGAATATTGAATATAGTATGGACAAAAAAATACAGAAATATTGAAAGCGAAAATATAAATGCAAAAACCATTACGAAAAAATAATTCGGAATCCGAAAAAAATATTTGTAAAATATATCGGAAAATTAAAATATTTGGTAAAATGGGGGAACTTGAGTAAAAAAAGAGGTTCTTTATAAATAGTGGGATGGCATACTGATGACAGTAAAGTTGATTGGAATGGAGGGGAGGCGAGTGTAGCTGACGGCTGGCGCCTTTCGCTACAAGCAAGCTTCCTGCGGGAATAGCGTGACGCCTGAGACTAGAGGCTCAGGCCACGCCCGCGGAAAGCGTCCGACCCGGAATGGAAATCAACCCCACCATTTGTAAAGGAATCAAAAGAGGGTGAAAGAATGAAGGTATTTCTTAAATTAGGTTGGTTTTTTAAAGAGCGAAAATACCAATACACAGTCGGGCTTCTAATGCTTGTATTAGTAGCCATCCTGCAGCTTGTGCCGCCGAAAATTATCGGCTTTACTATCGATGAAATCGGTGCACGTACATTAACGAAAGCAGGTTTGTTTAAATGGCTCGCCATCATCATCGGTGTGGCAATTGCCATGTACATACTGCGATATTACTGGCGTCAAATGATTTTTGGTTCGTCCAACCTGTTGGCGCGAACATTACGCGAAAAGCTCCATCGCCATTTTACACAAATGTCACCGTCGTTTTATCAAAAAAATCGTGTCGGTGATTTAATGGCACATGCAACAAATGATATAAGTGCAGTGCAGCAAACAGCTGGCGGCGGGGTTTTAACATTATTTGACTCGCTTACAACAGGGGGCTTTGTCATTTTGGCGATGGCGATTACGATTGACTGGCGTCTGACATTAATTGCACTCATTCCGATGCCGCTAGTCGCGTTATCGACGAGCTATTACGGCAAGCTTCTGCATGAGCGTTTCCGTCATGCCCAGGCTGCATTTTCCGATTTAAACGATAAAACACAGGAAAGTATCAGCGGGATGAAAGTGCTGAAAACGTTTGGTCAGCAACAGGAGGATGTTGCGGATTTTACGAAGCTCTCCGATGAAGTAGTGGAAAAAAATATGCGCGTAGCAAAAGTCGATTCACTATTTGACCCGACGATCAGCTTTGTAGTCGGATTGAGTTTTATGCTAAGTCTTGGATTCGGGACAAAATTTATTTTGGAAGATGCAATGACTGTCGGTGATTTAGTTACTTTCACGACGTATTTAAGTATTCTGATCTGGCCGATGCTGGCAATTGGTATGCTGTTCAATATCGTCGAACGGGGCAGTGTTTCATATGACCGAATCGAACGTATTTTAAATACCCCGGTTGAAATTGATGACAAGATAGACGCAATTGAAGAGAACCCTTCAGGAGATCTTCTATTCAACGTCACTTCATTTACATTCCCTGGAGATGCGGCACCGACATTAAACGATGTGCAATTTGAGCTGAAACGCGGCGAAACACTCGGAATTGTCGGTAAAACAGGTGCCGGGAAGACGTCTATTTTAAAGCTGCTGCTTCGTGAGTTTGAAGGTTATGAAGGAACGATTCAATTCGGTGAACACAATATAAATGACTATAAGAAAAGTTCTCTGCGTCAGGCGATTGGTTATGTACCGCAAGATCATTTTTTATTCTCGGCAACACTTTATTCCAATATTGCCTTTGCCAACCCGCGTGCAAGCATGGAGGAAGTTCGTGCAGCGGCGGCACTTGCCAATATTGATGAAGACATTATGAGCTTTACAGATGGCTATGACACGATCGTCGGTGAACGGGGGGTATCCCTTTCAGGCGGACAGAAACAGCGGATTTCCATCGCCAGAGCATTACTGATGAAGCCTGAACTGCTCATATTGGATGATTCTTTATCTGCGGTCGATGCACGTACAGAAGAAGCCATTTTACATGCATTAAAAGAAGAGCGGAAAAATGCGACAACGATTATTACATCACACCGTCTAAGTGCAATCCAGCAGGCACATGTCATTATCGTTGTTGATGAAGGAACGATCATTGAAAAAGGGACCCATGAACAGCTGATGGCACTGGAAGGAAGCTATTATGAAATGTACCAGTTACAGCAGCTTGAACAGTTAGTGGAACAGGGGGGTGACCACGATGGCGAATGAGACAATTTCAAGTAAAGAACAGCACCTCGTATTAAAGCGTCTCTTTACGTATTTAAAACCGCATAAAAAAATATTGGCCATTGCGCTGTTTCTGCTTGTTTTAACGGTTCTCGGAGATATTATCGGTCCGTATTTGATCAAAGTCTATATCGATGACCATTTAATGATCGGCAATTTTGATATGGGACCCATCGTGACACTCGGTGTCGGATACTTTGTTATTCAGTTGCTGAACGTCGTGATCACATATTATCAAAATATTAAATTCCAGGAGCTTGCCCTGAAAGTTATTCAGCAGCTGCGGATTGATGTGTTTTCAAAAATTCACCGATTGGGCATGCGCTACTTTGACCAGGTTCCGGCCGGTTCAATCGTGTCCAGGGCTACAAATGATACGGAAGCGATTAAAGATATGTTTGTTTCGGTACTCATCAGCTTTGTACAGGCGGCATTTTTAATTGTCGGTGTATACGCTGCAATGTTTTTCCTGAATGCAAAGCTTGCATTTTACATGCTTCTATTGCTGCCGGTCATTATGTACATCATTTGGCTGTACCGCAAAATGAGTTCGGTCGTGTATATGCGTATGCGGGAAAAGCTGAGTGAGCTCAATGCGAAACTTTCTGAAACACTATCAGGAATGAGCATCGTGCAGGCATTCCGTCAAGAACCCCGTTTTAATGACGAGTTTGACCGTGTGAATGAAGAACACTTCCAGTCCATGATGGCCAATACGAAAATGAACAGTCTTTTGCTGCGTCCGATTATTGACCTAGTGTACTTTACAGCGATCGTTATTCTACTGTTTTACTTCGGATGGACATCATTTGAAACAGCAGTGGAAGTCGGAGTTGTCTATGCGTTCATTACATATATGAACCGTTTCTTTGACCCGATCAACCAAGTAATGGAACGTCTCGCACTGTTCCAGCAGGCGATTGTAGCGGCATCCCGTGTATTTGAGCTGATTGATAATGAAGAGCTCGAGCCGGCACAGCAAAACAAGCCGGTCCAGGTTTCAAAAGGCCATATCGAATTTAAAAATGTGTCGTTCAGCTATGACGGGAAGCAGGACGTGCTGAAAAATATTTCATTCACGGTCAATCCTGGGGAAACGGTTGCGTTGGTCGGGCATACCGGCAGCGGAAAAAGTTCCATTATCAATCTCCTAATGCGTTTCTATGAGTTTAAGCGCGGTGAAATTTTAATTGATGGCCAGTCGATCAAAGATTATGAACAGCGGGAACTACGGGAAAAAATGGGGCTCGTGCTGCAAGATCCGTTTCTGTTTTACGGAACGATTGCTTCGAACATTCGACTGTATAATGAGAGTCTCACTTTACAGAAGGTGAAGGAAGCGGCAGAATTTGTGCAGGCAAATGATTTCATCGAATCGCTTCCGGATGGCTATGAAAGCCGTGTGACAGAGCGCGGTTCAACGTTTTCAAGCGGACAGCGCCAACTCGTGGCATTTGCGCGGACAATTGCGACAAACCCGAAAATCCTGGTGCTCGATGAAGCAACGGCAGCGATCGATACCGAAACAGAAGTCGGCATTCAGCAGTCATTGGAAAAAATGCGCAAAGGGCGTACAACGATCGCGATCGCCCACAGACTTTCAACAATACAGGATGCCGAGCAAATTTTGGTATTGCATAAAGGGGAGATTGTCGAACGCGGCTCACACCAGCAGCTCATCGCACAAAAAGGGTTATATCACAAAATGTATTTACTGCAAAATGGTATCGTAGAATAATTTTAACGTCGCTATGAAGCTACAATTATTTACTTCTCAAATATGGACATCTATAATGAGAGTATCAAAAATTAGAAGGTGCACCAATGTCAGAACTAAAGAAGGGCGTCATTTTAGCAATCGGCGCCTATTTAATGTGGGGGATCATTCCCCTTTACTGGAAGCAGCTGCAGCATGTCGGCAGTGTAGAAATATTAGTGGGGCGCGTCATTTGGTCCTTTGTATTCACCGTTCTGTTTGTTTTGCTGATCCGTCAGTACAAACAGATGATAGCGGATATAAAAATGCTATGGAAAAATAAGAAACAGTTTTTTTTACTGTTCATAGCATCGGTCTTTGTTTCGCTCAACTGGGGAATTTTTATTTGGGCAGTAAACAATGGACATTTACTACAGACGAGTTTAGGTTACTATATTAACCCGCTTATATCCGTATTGTTCGGACTGATCTTTTTTAAAGAGAAAATTTCCCGGGCAACTGCGGTAGCCGTCATCATTGCGGCCATCGGGGTAGGGTACCAGGCGGTATTAGGAGGAACGATTCCTTGGGTATCACTGGCGCTTGCGCTGACATTTGCTTTTTACGGTGTCATTAAAAAGCAGATTCCGCTCGATGCGACACGCGGACTTGCAATCGAAACATTGTTTGTGTTACCGATTGCCGTTGCGATCTACATTTATTTAATGAATACGTCGGAAATTGCCTTTATGCATGTGGACTGGAAAACGAATCTATTGCTGATGGGCGGCGGGATTGTAACAGCCGTACCACTTGTCCTTTTTGCTAAAAGTGCACAAAAAATCCCGCTTTATCTATTGGGCTTTATTCAATTTTTGGCACCAACGATCAGCTTAATGCTCGGCATCTTCTTATACAAGGAGCCTTTTACACTGACAGAATTCATCACGTTCGTATGTATTTGGCTGGCGGTGTTCATCTTTTCGGCATCCAAAGTGCTTGAAGCGAGAAGACAGCATGCGACTTACAGTAAAGAGCATGAAGTGAAAGTATAATGAAGCAATCCATACAAAAAAACGACCATTTTGCACTTTGCAAATGGTCGTTTTTTTCTTCGATTTATCAACGGCTATCATAGTTGTTCCAATACGGAAGTAATAATATAGCCTCCGACATTATCACCGGAAACCTTGATATAATTGGATTCAAGTGTGTTAACGGATGTCTTGTTGCCGGTATAATGCACGAAATAGGTTGTATCGTCTAATTTCATTTTATAAAATTGCTTCTCTTTAAGATAAGCGATATATTCCTCCAAAACGAAGTCGTGCTGCTTCATCATCACGCTATGGGGCAAGCCTATGTATCGGAAGTGCCATGGTTCATACTCAATCCCCGTAATGTCTACTTTGTTTTCAGGGTAGCGCAGGATGTAGCCGAATTCCGATGCATTGTCCTCCATCCATTTCCCTTCTGCAACATTTTCCATTTTGCCCATAGTCGAACCGATATCAATCGATAAACCGGTCTGGTGTTCACTATAGCCGGCAGGCAGCGAGTAATCTGCACCATATTGTTCGAATAGCTGTTCCTGAAGTTTTCCGCTGCGATAGGCGCTATTAATAATGAAATGCTCAATTCCATCTTCCGCTGCCGCATCGAATAATTGCTTGAGAGGTGCAATAGCCTGTTCTTCAAGAAAATACTCTGAATTGACGATCACATTTTCAGCAATATCGGCAGGAATAGAGGCTAAATTGTCCGGCTCATCCTGTAATGCGATGTCCCGGTTAACAAGAACAAGATCCCCGCTGGAAACGGAATACGAGGCTAGTGAAAGCTGCTGAGGCAAGTCGGGAGCACCAGCTTGCTCCGTCGTAAAAATTTGTAGGCCAAGAAAGGCTAAAATAAGTATAAAAATAATCTTTTTCATTAAATAACGCTCCTTCAATCTAAGCATAGCAAATAAATCGGAATTTTGAAGCTTAAAATTGTGGAGATATTCCGAAGTACTATGAAAATCAGGTTGAGCTCCTTATAAATTATTTCCGTATGGAATTATAAACAAAAATAGAAACCGTCTCAAACAATAAAGTTAGGAGAGGTTTCTATAAATATTTTATAGCGTTTATTTGGCTAAGGGCGAAAATTCATTATCAGGGCATGTGTTTTGTTTATTTTCTACAATCATCCAAACTAACGTAATACTTGCTGCAATGATTACCATTAAAAATCCGTACAGGGGAGTATTGTCCAGTGTTTGATAATGTACAATTAAACCGCCGACATATGAACCGAGGAAAATCCCGATATTGAAAGCTGAAATATTTAAAGCGGAAGCCATTGCAGTAGCTGACGGTACATATTTTTCGGATAGCTGAACGGCATACAGTTGTAAGCCTGGCACATTCATAAACATAAACAGTCCCATTGCTAAAACCATTATGAGCCCAATTACTTTGGAATCAAAAGAGAAGTATACTCCAAGTAACGTTAAAGCAAGTCCAATAAAGAAGATGAATATCGCACGCAATGGATTCATATTTGCAAAATGGCCACCGATTGTATTACCGATTGCGACACAAATTCCGTATACAACTAATATTACGACAATTGCATGAGGGGAGTAGCCCATTTGATTTTCAAGAATAGGGGACACATATGTGTAAACAACAATTACGCCTCCGTAACCCATTGCTGTAATAAATAAAATTAACAGCATACGGAAATTGCTTAATACTTTTCCGATATCTTTTAATGACATTGGTTTACTTTTTGTTAAATTATTTGGTACAAGAAACGCATTGCAGATTAAACCAATTATGCCAATAACGACGATAAAGATGAATGATAGCCGCCAATCCGTTACTTGACCAATGAATGTTCCTAAAGGTACTCCACTGACAGTTGCCAAAGTTAATCCAGTAAACATAAAAGCGATGGCACTTGCCCGTTTGTTAGGTGCTACAACGTCAGCAGCAATTACCGCCGCAATCGACATAAATACACCATGGGCAAATGCAGAAATAATGCGTCCAATCAACACTGACGTAAATGTTGGTGCTATCGCTACCCACAAATTACCGACGATAAAAAGTACCATGACGAGCAACAGCACCTTTTTACGGTCAAGCCGGGATGTTAAAACCGTTAAAATTGGTGCTCCGATTGTAACGCCTAATGCATAGATTGATACTGTTAATCCTGCAGTACTTAAAGAGATACCAAACTCATTTGTGATGAGCGGGAGCAATCCAACGCTAATAAATTCTGTGGAACCGATACCAAACGAACTGATTGCTAACGCAAGGAGTGTTAATCTGGCGTTGGGTGTTTTTGATGTAGACATATTAAAAATAACTCCTTTGATTTATTTTACAGGGTATAGTATTATTCATACATACTATAAAAGCATGTACAGTACTTTTAGTTACTTTTGATAATACCGGGGGTTACAAAATGAAAAAAGTTTATAATATTGGTGTCGAAGCAACACTTGAAGTCATTGGTGGTAAATGGAAACCAGTCATTCTATGTCACCTTAACCACCATGGTCAAATACGGACGAATGAATTTCGCCGGTTAATTCCGGGCATTTCACAGAAAATGCTGACGTCCCAATTACGCGAACTTGAGCAATGCGGTTTAATTAATCGTAAGGTGTACAACCAAGTACCACCGAAAGTCGAATATTCTTTAACCCCATATGGACACGAGATGGAGCCGGTGCTCAACTTACTTTGTACGTGGGGCGAAAAACATATCGATAAATTGAAAGAGAATGGCGAAGAAGTCCTTCTTATGCAGCGAGATGATGATATTGCTGTACAAAAACTATCCTAATGTAAAGAATGAAAGCCTCAAGGTATTAAAAAATCTTGAGGCTTTCGTCTCTTCAAATCATCAATACAAATTAGAAATCAAAAACTTCCGGATCCGGACCAACACGTTTATCTAAATTCATCGCATTAATTAACTGCATTTCTTCATCAGTAAGATTAAAGTCAAAAATGTCGGCATTTTGCGCCATCCGCTCTTTTCGGACGGATTTAGGAATCGTGATTACTCCATTTTGAATATCCCAACGTAAAATAACTTGTGAATTTGATTTTCCATACTTTTCGGCAATGTTTGCAATCGTCTGATCTTCAAGTAGTCCGCCTTGCATTAATGGAGCCCAAGCCTCCAGTAGAATATTGTGCTCTTTGCAAAATGCCCGTAAAGATTGTTGTTGCAGACGCGGGTGAAACTCAACTTGGTTAATGACTGGTGTTACTCGAACGTTTTTCAGTAAATCCTGCAGATGTGAAATATTGAAATTGCAAACCCCGATTGCTCTGATCTTCCCTTCTTTGTAAAGATCCTCTAGGGCGGTCCAAGACTCGGCAAATTTCTTTTTGCCTGGCCAGTGAATCAAGTACAGATCCAAATAATCCAGCCCTAATTTTTCCAGACTCTCTTCGTAAGCAGAAACAGTGTCCTCATAATTCAAACCGGCATTCCATACTTTTGATGTGATGAATAAATCCTCTCTATTTAAACCTGTAGAAGCCAGTGCTGATTTAATGCCCTCGCCAACCCCCGTTTCATTGCCGTAAATAGCGGCTGTATCAATGCTACGGTAACCAAGCACAATCGCATTTTTAACGATTTCTGCTGTAGTATCGTTTTCCACCTGAAAGACGCCGAGGCCTAGAGCTGGCATTTCTACCCCATTATTTAATTTGATTGTATCTTGTAAACTAGTAATCATATTGATCCTCCAATTGAATAAGTATTTCGTTGCTTTTTTATTATGGATTCACATGAAAATTAAAAAAAGTACGCACTTTTTCGTTTCATAGCAACGTAGAGGTTCCTATTGAGTCAAATCAACCATTTTGAAGAGAAAGTTTTGCAGAAAAATATTATGGAGGGGGATAGGGGGAGGTAGGTGAATCACTTTTACTAGTAGAAGATTTTTGTTTTCTATCATTTAAATACCTGATTAACCTTTAATAATGATAAGAAAAAAACTATTTAAATACTTCCAATATTAAAAATATTGAAGGGAAATAATTATTAAAAAAAACTTAAAAATACGCTAAATACATAAAAATAAAATTATTTTAAATAATAAAATTACAGAATATTCTTGAATTAAGTTTTTCGGTCGTATATTTCCGTTTTCTAATTGTAACAAACCAATCTTTGTGCTATCGTTGCTTATTGAATGGTATGTGAAAGTTTTTACAATCGGTATGAAATTTTCGAAAAAAATAATATTAAGTGATGGCAAAGGAGAGTTATTATGTCAGAAATGAATAATCAGCAGGTAGAAAAAGTGGCTGTGACACAAGAACAATTAGATGTTTTAGATCAGTTACTAAAGCCAGAGGTACAAGCTTCATTAACTACTTTAGTAGATAACTTACCAAAGTTGGCTGAGATGACTACTTTATTAACAAAAACGTATGATTTCGCTACTAGTGTTGCAACTGACGAAACATTAAAAAATGATACAGTTGCTGCTGTAACAGAAATGGCCAGCCCAGTTGTCGGTACTGCTAAATCATTGGCACAAACAGCGATCGAAGCGAAAGACCGTGCTGAAGAAAGCAATGAAACAGTAGGCGTTTTCGGTTTATTAAAAATGTTGAAAGACCCACAGGTTCAAGGAGCATTACGCTTTGCCAACGCATTTTTACAAGTAGCATCTGAACGTAAACAAATGAAATAATTTGTACAATCTAATCTTATTGGAGGATTTTTAATATGGTAACTAAAGAAATCGTTATTTTAGGTGCTGGATTTGCTGGTGTACTAGCAGCACAAACAGCTCGTAAATACTTAAATAAAGACGAAGCGCGTATTACAGTTGTAAACCAATTCCCTACACATCAAATCATTACTGAATTACACCGTTTAGCTGGCGGAACAATTGCTGAAGGTGCCGTATCATTGCCACTTGAAAAGATTTTCAAAGGTTTTGACATCAACCTTGAAATCGCAAAAGTAAACAGCTTTGACGTAGAAAGCAAAAATGTAGCACTTTCAAACGGCAAAACTTTACAGTACGATACATTAGTTGTTGCTCTAGGAAGCCAAACTGGTTTCTTCGGAATCCCAGGCTTAGAGGAAAACTCTTTCGTATTGAAATCAGTTGATGAAGCAAATGCAATCCGCGAGCATATCGAAGCACGCATTAAAGCATATGCAACAACAAAAGACGAAGCAGATGCGACAATCGTTATCGGCGGTGGCGGTTTAACAGGTGTTGAGCTTGTTGGCGAGATCGTAGACCACTTCCCTAAAGTTGCTGCGAAATACGGTGTTAAATTTGAAGATCTTAAAATCAAATTAGTTGAAGCAGGTCCTAAAATCTTACCGGTATTCCCAGAAAACTTAATCGATCGTGCAACAGAGTCTTTATCGAAGCGCGGTGTAGAATTCATTACATCAACACCTGTTACTGGCGTTGAAGGCAATGTAATCCAATTAAAAGACCGTGAGCCAATTGTAGCTAACACATTAGTATGGACAGGCGGCGTTGCTCCACTTCCATTAGTAGCTGAATCAGGTTTAGCTGCAGATCGCGGTAAAGCAACAATCAATGACTTCCTGCAATCTACTTCACATCCTGAAGTATTCGTTATTGGTGATGCATCAGCACATATTCCAAACCCGGGTGACCGTCCAACTTATGCACCAACTGCTCAAGTAGCTTGGCAGCAAGGTGAAATTGCAGGTTACAACATTTTTGCACAAATTAAAGGTGCTGATTTGAAAGAATTCAAATTTACTAACTCAGGTACTTTAGGTTCTTTAGGCCGTAAAGACGGTATTGCTACAATTGGGGCAAACAATACTCAATTAGTTGGTTTACCGGCTTCATTAATGAAAGAAGCTTCAAATATCCGCTATATGACTCATATTAAAGCGTTATTTGGCCTAGCATATTAATTCTTACAAGACATATCCGAAAGTCACTTTCTTTCGGGTATGTCTTTTTATTTTTGCAAAAAACAACAAATTTTAACAAATAACTATTATAATGGTAGTAAATGACGTGGAAGAGGTGTAAACATGAAAGATTTTGAAACATCGAATTCATTATTTATTTTAAATGAGCAGCAGATCGAACAATTAAAACAGCTCGAGCATTTTGAGTATTTCTTCAATTTAATCCGCCATGACTTTGCACATTTATCTTTCGCAAAATACAGTGTAAGCGATGTTTGGGTTTACTTTTACTTTGATGAGGAGCCGGTCATCAATTCAGAGCATGCACTCATTTTTCTGCTTCGTCATTTTATATTGAATGAAGTGCTGATTAGTCCAAAATTCAAACGATTGAAAAAAGCAACGGTCGGGTCGTTTACGAATGCTTTAATGGCAGCGGTAATGACCGTCAATCTGTTTTTGGATTATTTGCGTGAAGTACATGAAACATTACCGAAAGAACAATATGATCTATATATGAAATTTGAAAACAGCTCGAAGCAATTATTCAATGACCGCTTCTATGAATACGAACATTACCCCAAAAAACTCGTCCAAATCGAAACAACAATTATCAAAAGTTTGCGGGATTACCTGGCAGACAACGAAACGAAATATGCTGACAGTAAACATAAAGTCATTCGTTTTATGGACCAATTTTCAATTATTAAACGAGAGCTTTACGAACCGTTATCTTTGAAAAATTAGGAGGTGGATATAACGATGGGGAAGCAACTTAAGTCATTGCAGCTTGATCAATATCGTTCACAAACATTTTCATCAATCGATGCACATTATGAGGCGTATACAGCAATGTTTGAATCATTAGTAAAAGAGGGAAATATCGAAAAGGTGAATGCCTTTCTTCGATTTGATAGTGAGCCTTTTATTTTATCCAATAGCAATTTGAAGATTTTGCAATTGTTATTGGACGCAGAACAGCATATCAAAGAAAATCTTAAAGGATGTTTGGCAAGTCTCTATTTAGTAATAGGACATTGCTATTATTTCAGTATTGAATTTGAACAGGCAAGGAAATTCTACCAGCTAGCGAGCAGTTTGGCGTTGGAAGATGAAGATTATTCCCTGCTGTCAATTGCAATGAATAATTATTATGCAACTCAAATGGATGAATTACCGAAAGATATCTTTTGGGATATTAGCAAGATTCCAGCTGTTTTTCTAAAGATGGGGAATCCGGAAGATCAAAGGTTCATGCTCGTCCGTTTCATCCCTCATATTGAATTGTCTCTGCAGATTGGCAAAGTGGAGTATGCGGAAAAGTTATTTAATGATTATTTTGAAGAGTACCCGTTTGAAAAGTTTTCCCGCATCGATTTGCATGTCCGGGTCCTAAGGGGGAAAATTTTATTTAAAAACGGCCGCTATGAATGTGCAATAGAAGTACTGCATGAGGTGCTCCTGCTTTGTATGAAAGCCAATAGCCATAAGGATTTAGTGCAAGAGTGCTATAAATATATTACCAAATCCTATAAGCTGATAAATGAAGAAACGCTTCTAAAAAAGATGGAGCAATATCAAGCGCGTTTTTACCGCAAAATTGAAACAGATAAACGCTATATGGAAAAATATATTAAAACGTCAACAGCCAACGAATTTGAATTGGATACTCGTTTTATATCGCCATTACAGCAGTTTCGGCTAGCGGGTACATATCTATTAAACTCGATAAAAGATACAGGATATACGCTCGTGCTAGTTGATTGTAAAGTGGTGGATACTGAAAAAGAGAAGCTCAATGAAATTATCCATTTAATTAATGAAGAAATGATGAAAGAAATGAAAGAGGTCATCATTACAAGTACGCGACTTGATGAATCGACAATCGGCTATATTATTCAGCTATCTGAAGAATGTACCGATACATTATGTGCAAAGGTTTTCTATAAAATCCGTGAACAGTACCCGAAAAACAAGAGTGCGCTGGAGGCCATCTATTTTGCATCGGTAAATAATAAGGAAAACAATTTACCGAGCTACCAAAAGTGCCTCGATTTAGCATATGCCTATATTTATTATGAGATTTATAAATAGGAATGAACTGTAAAATGCGAAATATTCTAAAAATTACTTTCGCATTTGAATGACTAGCATTAAAATAAAAGTAGTACATCAAGGAGGTAATGCCATGTTAGTAAAACAAAGATATGTAAAGAAAAAAGATGTAAGTTATGTGAAAGAGACGGATCCTATCAAAGACGTCCTCGGTCAGTTAAATGACAACGGTTACAGATGTATCCCGGTATTGGATGAAGCAGGTGAAAAATTCGTCGGAAATATTTATAAAGTCGAAGTGCTCGAATATAAATTAAAAGAAGGCGACATGAAAGCACCTGTTAAAGCACTAACTCAGGAAGCGGATGCATTCGTCCACGAAAACAGTTCATTTTTTGAAGTGTTCCATTCAATCAAACAATTGCCTTACTTGGCGGTTGTTGATACGAAAGGGAACTTTGCCGGCATTTTACCTCATTCAAAAGTATTTGAGCTGCTGGAAGAGGCGTGGGGCTACCGTACAGGAAGCTGTGCCATTACAATTGCATTGCCGGACACGGACGGCATTTTAATTAGAGTTCTGACTGCGGTCAAAAAAGTATGGCCGCTGCATTGTGTGTTCTCTCTTGATGATGATACGACTTATTTACGCCGAGTGATTATTACTCTGGCAAAAGGCGCGAAACAATCGACAGTGGACGAGCTGGAAGCAGCCATCTTAAAACAGGGTGCCCGTATTATTGATTTAGAAGTATTTGATAAAGAAAATTTTTAGTCGTAAAGCGTTTCGTTCAATAGAGCGAATCGCTTTTTTACTGCGATATTAAAAATTTCATATTAAATTTTGGGGCTCCTCATCAAAACATGGGGCTGCCATTTCGAATCAAGTTTTGAACTTGTCATCCCCAACTTATGACCCGATTTTTTGTAACCTTATATCAATAGTTAAAGCATGTCTATAATGTTCGTTTTCAGCAAACGGATTCGAAGCTATAATCAATTTTCCGACGTCAAAAATTAGAGATTGTTCCTTCATTGCAAATACCTCGAAGAAATCTACACAATAGTATTTAAACCCATCATCTTCTTTATAGCACCAAACTTCATCGGCTTTTAATGGATGAAGCCCTCTCTCATATAGAAAATTTACTACAAACTCATTTAGCATAATCTTTACCGCATAAAACACGCATTCCTGACAATCGCAATGGCTGGTAGATCCAACAGGTGGTCTATTTTTATAAAGTTGTTCATTGAGTTGTTTAACGTCCAAAGAGCAATCACTTCCTCTCCAAGCATGAATGATTAGTTTACTATAAATGATAGTTGATAGAAAAACATTTCTCAATGATTCAAGTAATTTTATTGTGTACTAATACAGAAATCACGAAATTTAAGAGGGTTTTGCCGATTTATATCGAAATGTATGTAGAAAGGGGATTTGCTGAAAGGAGAACACGAATGTTTATCCAAATAAATGAAGAAAAAATTGAATTTACAAAAGTAGAGATAATTGTACTAGAACAGGGAATTACTGACCTATTTGAGGGTTTTGATAAAAAGACGCTCGGCGAACTAACAAAGCAAAAGAAATATGAGCATTTAAAAGACTTTGTAAATGAACAAACACACTTACAGGACATGCCGGCCGGGTCAGCAATTAAAGCGCTGAAAAAAGAGGGGAATCATTCTTACAGGCAGTTTTTGAATAATTACGGAGATCTGACATACTCCCGTTTTATCGTGAGCGGTGATGAGGATTTGTTGAAACAACGGGGCGTTTATACAATTATTGCAAATAATGAACTCAAATTTTGCGGTGTATGTGCACGAACATTTAAAGAGCGCTTTAATCAGCATATCGGCAATATCTATGCAAAAGGCTGCTATCGGGATGGAACGTCTACCCACTGCCATGTAAACGCGAAAATAACACAGCTTTTGCCGGTAAGCGATGTTCATTTTGCCATCTATCCGATGGAAAATGAAAAAGCGATGAATAAGCTGAAGAATGCCATTGTGAAACGCTTCGAACCTGAATGGAATTTACGTTCCAACAGAGAAGCTTTCGAATTAACTTCCTCATTTTAATAAGATCTGCCTTTCATCTGACATGATAAAGGCAGATTTTTTCATTTTACTACATATTTCCGGTTTCATATTCGACAAAAAGTGGGAATAGTAAGTGAAAAAAGTAGGTGATGATCATGCAGGCAGCACTAAAACATTACAGGCAAACACACAGCGAATATAAATGGCTGCATTTTTTGGCGGCTGTCGTATTGGTATTTACTTCCGTATTCTGGTTTGTACTTCCGTACTTCATGATTAATTACGGGAAATATACGACAAACGTTTTCCAGCAATCTTTGCTGTTGATTGCCTTGTTTACAGTACCATCCATCGTTGTAACATTGCATTGCTGGTTTATTAACTTTAAAGCAGCACTTCGATGGAAAAAAAGCTTTCCTAAGGAATGTGTATGGCGCTGGTCGCTAAAGTTCCAGCTAATCACGTTTTCAATAGTCGTTCTGTTTACCTCAGTTATTTATTCCAGTCTGTTTATTATTGATATGATTCGATAATGAAATGACCCTTCCTTTCTCAAATGTGCTAAAGTGCCTTTCCATCTTTAAAGAAGATACAATTATTTTCAAATACTGATACGCGGCACTTTTGCACATTTATCTTTCATATTACCCGCCAAACACTGACAAAAAATATTCATTTAAAAAAGCAAGTAAAGTATGGGGAAATTTGGTACGATGAAGGTATCAATGTTAAGGAGAATGAAGCAGCATGAATACAGATTTAAATATCCTTTTAGCGTTCGGTGCCGGGTTTTTAAGCTTTATTTCACCATGTACGCTACCGCTCTATCCTGCATTTTTATCCTACATAACCGGTATGACACTCGATGAGCTGAAAACCGAAAAAGGAATGATGCAAAAACGCGCAATTTTACATACTTTATTTTTCCTGCTTGGGTTTTCGATTATATTTATCGCCATAGGATTTGGAACATCTTTGGCAAAAGATTTCTTTTTCCAGTACCAGGATTTACTGCGTCAAGTCGGCGCTATTTTAATTGTCGCATTCGGTTTAATGATTGTCGGTCTACTGCAGATTGACTTTTTAATGAAAGACCGCAAGTTTCAGTTCAAAAACCGGCCATCCGGTTATTTCGGTTCGGTGCTGATCGGTCTAGCTTTTGCAGCGGGCTGGACACCTTGTACCGGTCCGATACTTGCCGCGATTATTACACTTGGCGGAACGAATCCCGATTCGGCAATGTTGTACATGCTGGCCTATTACTTAGGCTTTGCCATCCCGTTCTTTACACTGTCATTCTTCATTTCACGAATGAACTGGATTCGCACGCATAGCCAGAAAATCATTGTTGTCGGCGGCTATATTATGATCACGGTCGGCATTTTACTGTTCTTTGACGGACTGACTTACATTATTAATCTTCTCTTGCCGATATTCGATGGTTTTAAAGGATTCTAACAGTTCCCTGCTTATTAAGACCGTGCTATACTAAGGAAAGTAAGAAAAGCGAAAAAGTGTGCATGATCAATCATGATAATTTTACATTCGTTCATGCAAGAGGAGGAATATGATGTTCGACAGTATACCTTCTCACTATTTATTAATTGGTTCGACGATTATGGCTGTCATAATGGGCTCTTTTGTAATGTTCATAAGACTGCGTGCACAAAAAAAGCCGGTATCCGCGAAAAAAATACTTATCCCGCCTTTTGCGATGTCAACAGGCGCGCTGATGTTTATTTTTGAGGACTTCCGAGTTGCGCCAATTCAAATAGTAGAAGCGGCCGCACTAGGCTTGTTATTTTCAACAGTATTAATCTTAACGTCGAAGTTCGAAGTGCGAGACGGCGCAATTTATATGAAGCAATCTAAAGCATTTCCATTCATATTAGTGGGATTATTAGTACTACGTATTATTTTAAAATTAATATTTGCCGATACATTCGATGTCGGTGAACTTGCCGGCATGTTCTTCATCCTGGCGTTCTCGATGATTTTGCCGTGGCGAATCGGTATGCTTATCAAATATAAGAAGCTTGAAAAATCGCATATTGTTGCATAGAAAAGACTGTCTCTAAAAGTTTTATACTTTTAGAGACAGTCTTTTGTCTTCTATGCCTCGAACAAATGGTCATAATTCGTCGTATCAATTTTCATTTCATCGAGTTTTTTTCGTAAAAATTTATGATCGCGCTTTGGCGAAGCAATAATATAGCCGCGAATAATTAGGTCCAGATCGATTTTTGAGGCACGCTCATTCAGTGCAATTTCACCGATTTTACCGGCAATCTTTTCTTTGGCAACTTGGCGGAATAGCTCTGGTACAGGACTGACAAGCTCGGTAAGTAATTGTTTTTCATCTTCACCCCAAAGATGAATCGTTTTATCTAAGTATATGTTTTGCCAATCTAGATCCGATTTTCCGTCCTGTTTCGGCAGGGCCTTCAAAAACTTGCGGAACATAAAAAAGCCGCCGATCCCCATAAGCGAAATCAATACTACAACCCAAAATAAAATAAACCATAAAAACCAGCCATCTAAGCCCACAATGTTCACCTCATCACTAAATATTGTCTATGAAATTCCTTCTACTAAACTACTGGTGATAAACCTCATTAATGTCTATTATATAGGGTTTTGTAAAATTTTTCATCGTCCTTGTCCCTTTTTTCGGAAAATCATGACATATATAGGGCAAGGAGGTGATAAACATGAACGAATTCGGATTTTTAAATTCAACGTTAACGGTATTCTATCAGACAGGCCTTGATGAGTTTAATGAGCCGGTCATTAAAAGTTCCACGTTCCGTAACCTGGAACGAAATGCGACAGCTCAGCAGCTTTATACTGTTGCCACTACAATCGTCGGCTTAACAGATTACGGTTATGTCGAATCTGTGAAAACGCAGAAAGACACGATTACAGCTTAAAACAATATTAGCGAAGAAATGGAGGTGATAATATGGCACAAGTTTTACAACTAACATTTGCCAACATTGCAGGGAAGACGATGACGATCAATATCAATGACCCGAAGCCGAATTTGACGGAGGCTGAAGTGAATGCGGCGATGCAGACAATTATTGATCAGGCGGTGTTTTCAAAGGACGGTCTTTTGTTCAATGTGAAAAAATCAGCGCGCGTCGTAGAACGTAATGTAACAGAAATCGAACTGAACAGCTAATAGCAAGGCCGGTAAAGTGTGATGCTTTGCCGGCTTTTTGAAATGTAAAAAAGGAGGGATTTTAATGGATCAGTGGATTGCGATTCTTCAGGAAGTAACTTTTCCGATCTTTATATCGTTTTACTTGCTGTATCGGATTGAAACAAAACTCGAAGCAATTCATACTGCACTCGTATCATTACATCATCCCGGAGACCGGACATGAGGAATTCTTCACAATGTTGACAAACATCCTTTCTGCCGATAACTATTGAGAATATACTAAATATTGGGTAAGATGAGAGTAATGTTCAAAGAGTGGAGAGAGAGAAATGAAAACGAAAAAAATAGTATTCGCACTTATGCTCTTGGCAGCAACTGTTCTAACAGCATGCAGCAATTATCAGTTTAAACCGACGACCAACTTTGAGATTGGCGGGTTTACAATGACCGATCACCGAAACAATGAAGTGACACTGGAAAGCTTAAAAGGGGAACCATGGCTGGCAATGTTCATCTTCACAAGCTGTACAACTATTTGCTCGCCGATGACAATGAATATGACCCGGGTACAGGACCATCTGGAGAAAAAAGGGCTGGAAGATTATAAAATTGTCGCATTTTCAGTAGACCCGGACTATGATACACCGGAGCGTTTGACGGAATATTTATCACGCCATACACCCGTAGATGAATCAAAATGGCATATGCTGACAGGATACGATCAAAAATTTATCGAACAGTTTGGCAGAAACTCTTTTAAAACACCCGTCCAGTCAATTGAAGGAAACGATCAGGTTATCCACGCTGATACATTTTTCCTCGTGGATGAAAAAGGAATCGCCGTGAAAAACTATTCAGGTTATGGCACAGGGGAAGACGGTGTTCCATATGAAACGATTGCGAGTGATATGGAAGCACTCATCGACGAACGTTTAAATTAATAGGGAAAATTGAGATTAACTTGCGAAAAAAGTGTAGCTGCTTTTGAGCAAGTTTTTTTATGGGGGGAGAACCATTTAATAAATTACGGATTTTCTAATAAAAGGGCAAGAGGTGCTAAAATCAGTCCCGAATTGGCTAATAAGTACGTCATCTAGTCTAAAATCTCCTGCCATAGTGCTAAAATAAATGAATTTCTTCTAATAAAAGCACTCATTAAAAAAGTGCGAAAAGCCGCTATTCCAACCGTTCGCACCATCATCCATATCCTGTTAAAAAGTCCCTTTAAATTTCTCTGGCTTTACAACATAGCCCTCAATAATAAACCCGCAATCGGTACAAATGATATATTCGATATTGCTTCCCAAACTCATTTTATTAACAGGTGCCATGACACTGTACCCGCTATGTTTGCCTCTGCCTAAATCCGTGCTACCGCATTTTGGACACTCTTTTTTATTTGCAATGTTAGTCATTTCCATCACCCTTTCACAAGATTTACTCCGCTACAACTTCAGATTCCGGAAGCTTTTCATCATTCTTTTCCTGTATTCGGTTCGTATATTTTTGTACAATGACATTGATGTAAAAGAACATTCCCATTACAATTCCGGAGAATACCCAACTTGCTGCTCGTTTATAAATCAGCATATCACCATAGCTGTCAATTCCGTATTTTCGTAGCAAAAAGACTGTAATTCCCGCCATGACAAGCCCTCGAATTATGAATACAATCTGAATGAGCTGAAACCATCCAAAAATCCCTTTTTGAAAAAATAATGCCTTGCTGTCCTTTCGTGCATAGCCCTGCAAATAAGCAAAATCAACTGCAACATACAAAGGAAAAGGTTTTTTTATAATCAATAAAATGATATAGAAAAATGTATAAATAAGACCTAAATAAACATTGTTCCAAATCATTTGTTCCGCGGAACCCGACAACAGATCAACCGTTGTACCTATAAGCATCGAACCTAAAATAAACAAGCCCGTCACATTGAATTGCCGATCTTTTGCAAAGCGGTAAACCGTATAAATGATTCCGGGAACAGTGGACAGCAGCATTGCGGCATAGTCACCAAAAGGCTCTCGTCCAAATTTCCATATCGCATATGGTAAAGCTGCATAAAACAATAGTTCCAGAAAGATAAAGTATTTATTCGACTGTGAATTATTCGCCATAAAAGCCTCCATTATCATTAACGCTTAATGATTCTTTATAGGGTGTAAAAGGTGTTTTGAGTATTTATATTACTGAAGATTATCCGACACTATATTGCTGATTTTAATAACTTGAAAGAAGCTATCAAGCAAATAATGAGATTTTAACGGATAATTTCTAATCATAGTACAGCCCGCAATTTACTCCTTTCTTTTTTATGTAATATTCTGTATATTATTCTACGGATTTCCTTTTGCAAAGTTTCAAATTTTTTTAATTTTATAGACGTCAGAGGTAAAAAGGTTGATGGAATAAAAAGTGAGTAGGGGCTAAAATACTATTAGCTTTTTAATGTATTTATGTTACAATAATTTTCAAATAAAATAATTTCCTTCGGGGTCGGGTGAAATTCCCAATCGACGGTGATGAGTTTATCTCTAAGCCCGTGAGCCACTTTTTGTGTGCAGGATTTTGGTGCAAATCCAAAGCCGACAGTTATAGTCTGGATGGGAGAAGGAATAGCAGCACATTTTTAAAAGTTGATTTTAAATGTGATTTTTTGCTATACACTTTTCCTGTCGCGCCTTGTGACGGGATTTTTTTATTTCCACTGAAAATAATATTTTCCTTCGGGGTCGGGTGAAATTCCCAATCGACGGTGATGAGTTTATCTCTAAGCCCGTGAGCCACTTTGTGTGCAGGATTTGGTGCGAGTCCAAAGCCGACAGTTATAGTCTGGATGGGAGAAGGAAGCAATGTCAGCAGTTTTTTGAAAAATACATTCAAAAAGCT